>CAMDDY010000101.1 GCA_945893125.1 Bordetella parapertussis | reverse complement strand
CGCTGCGGGTGGGATGTGTCATTGCGAGGTTTGTTGTGTGGCGCGGAAGGCCCGCATTATAGCCGCAGTCATCGCTGCACTCTGTCGATGCTATAATTTTCCCTCGTAAAATCAACAATCACATTGTGACCGCCGCCACCAAATCCTTCACGCAGTTGCTGGGCTTCAAAGACGTGTGGCTCATCACCGGCGGGCACCTCATCACGCACTGGTATCCGGCGACGTTTTACGTGCTGCTGCCGATCATCGGCAAGGAACTCGGCCTCACCTATACGCAGATTGGTCTCATCATCTCGCTGCAACATCTGGTGGGCGCCATCACCAATCTGCCCGGCGGCATGCTGGTCGATGCGGTGGGACGCAAAGGTTACCTGATGGCGACTTCGCTGTTTTGGGTGGGGTTTCCGTATCTGCTGATTTCGTTTTTGCCGCTGACGTACGCCGCGCTGCTGATCTGCATTTCGCTGGTGGGCATCGGCAACAACCTGTGGCATCCGACGGCGATACCCACGCTTGCCAACAACTACCCGGATCGCAAAGGGCTGGTGCTGTCGGTGCATGGCATGGGCGGCAACCTGGGCGAGGCGCTGGCGCCCTTGTGCATCGGCGTACTGCTCACCTATATGAGTTGGCGCAGCGCGCTGATCATCAATGTGATTCCCGGTGCGGTAATGGCGGTGCTGATACTGGTGTTTCTCGGCGCGTTCGCGGTGGAATCAAACCGGGGCAAGAACGCCAACGCCCCCAAACGCAGTCGCGGCGACTATCTGCGCGACGTCGCCAGCCTGCTGCACAACCGCGGCCTGATGCTGATCGCCACCAGCGGCATGTTTCGCGTGGCGACTCAAGCCGGGCTGCTGACGTTTTTGCCCGTGTACCTGGCCTATGAACTTGGCTACTCGCCGTGGGCAACCGGCATGGCCATGACGCTGCTGCAAGTAATGGGCTTTATCGCCGGGCCGATAGGCGGGCACGTCTCCGACATCATCGGGCGCAAAAAAGTGGTGATGACCAGCATGGCCGGCACCGCACTGGTGATCCTCGGCATTGTGTTCGCGGGCAAGACGCCGGTGTTTATTTTGATCGTCGCGCTATTGGGGTTTTTCCTCTACGCCACGCGCGCGGTGTTTCAAGCGTGGACGCTGGAGCAAACCCCGCCACATCTGGCCGCCACCGGCATCGGCATCAACTTCTCGCTGCAGGGCGTGGGCGCGGCGTTCGCGCCCTTCATGTTCGGTTACATCGCCGATCACTACAGCATCTACACCGCGTTTTATTTTCTGGCCGGGTTGGTGGTAATCGCCAACGTGTTGATTTGTTTCATGCCGGCCGTTTCGACCGCGGTGCTGCGCGGTGCCGAAAAATCGATTTAGCTATATTTTTCGTTGATGTCTTAAATCTTGTCCCGCGCTACCGGGCGCCTGCCTGCATGAGGATTTTCACCATCTGCGCATAGCCGCGCTGCCGCGCCAGCGCCAGCGGCGTGTTGCCATTGCGATCGGCCAATTGCAGCTTCGCCCCGGCATTCACCAGCGCGCGCAGCGTTTCCACATGTCGTGGACCGCCGTTGCCGAGCACAATCGATTCGATCAGTGCGGTCCAATGCAGATTGTTCACGTGATCCAGCGGCGCGCCTGCGGCAATCAGTTGCTTCACAACGCCGTCGTGGCCCAGATGGGCCGCCGCGATCAGCGCCGTGCCGTCGTAACGGCTGGTGGTCAATTTGGCACTGGCGCCGTTGGACAACAACACGCGCAGCGTCGCCTCGTCGTCGGCAACCGCGGCCACCGTCACCGCGTCGTATTTATCATTTTCCAGCAGTTCGGTTTTCGCGCCACCTTTGATGAGTGCGCGCACGGCTTCCGGTTTTCGCGCAAACGTTGCGATATGCAGCGCTGTACGCCCGTAGCTATCCCGGCGGTTCGCGTCCTCACCGGCCTTCAGCAACACCTCGATCCGCGCGACGTCGCCACCGTGCGCCGCCGCGTGAAGTCCCGTGTATCGCGACACCTCCGAAGCAGTCGGCGGCACTTGCGCATGCGCACGCGTTGCCGCCGCCAGACCTGCCGCACACACGGTGACCAGCAGCAGACCGCGCAGCGAACATGAGAAGAAACCACCGCCATTCCATCGATGCATATATGATGTATCCACCGCGCGGTCTCCTCGACTCCAATTATTTCAAAAGTTCTTTCACTTTTTCGATGCCGGCATTCGCGCACGCTTCATCAAGATGTCCGCCGGGCGCGCCGCCCACGCCGACCGCGCCGATCACCTCGTTACCCACGCGCACCGGTACGCCGCCGCCGAGCAGCAGGTAGCCAGGAATATGTACAAGGTTGGCGGCCGCCGGATTTTTTTGCGACGCTTCCATCATCGCCAGCGTAGTGTTCTTGGCCGATGCCGAGGTATAGGCTTTTTGCAGACTGGCGCCCAGCGTATGCGGCCCCGCGTTGTCAGCGCGCTGCACCGCGCGGATGCCGCCGGCGCGATCCACCACCGTCGCGGTTACCGCGTAGTTGCTGGCCGAGCACGATGCCACCGCGGCAGCGGCAATCTGGTTTGCCAATTCAAGCGACATGTTTTTCTCGGTGCGCACGCTCTGCGCGTGCGCCGGGAGCGTAAGCAACGATGCGCCGATCAGCAGCGCGCGTACCAATGGACGAGTATTCTGTAACATGTTGATTCCCCTTTGCTTTTGTTTGCGGCTCGATATGACCCGCATGAAAACGAGAATATCGGCGGCGACCTTCCGTAACCATTCGTACGGCTACGCAACGTTATCCGTACAACTACGGAACCGACCGCTTTAGCCGTCGCCGGATTCCACGATGGCCGCATAGCGGCGGATCAAATCCGCCAGCGACTCGGCGCCCAGCTTGGCAAAGAGATGGGCGCGATGGGTTTCGACCGTGCGTGGCGACAGATCGAGCGCGCGGCCAATCTCTTTGTTGGTGAGTCCGCCGATGATCATACCTAGCACTTCGCGCTCGCGCACCGATAGTTGCGCATAGCGTTCGCGCACCGCGCTGCTCGCGTGCCGGCGCTCGCGTGAACGCACATGCTGGCGCACGGCATTTTGCAATGCTTCGAGCAGCGCATCATCATTCACCGGCTTTTCAAGAAATTCCGCCGCGCCGGATTTGAAGGCGCGGCGGCACATCTCCACCGTGCCATGGCCGGTGAGCATGATAACGGGCTGATCCACGCCCTGCTCGATCAGTTGTTGCAGCACGGTCAATCCGCTGACACCGGGCATGCGCACGTCCAGCACAATGGCGCCAATGCTGTCGCGATCAAACCCCGTCATAAAGGCCTGCGGTTCGGCCCATGCCTGCACGCGCAGGCCGACAGTGCTGATCAGCAGCGACAACGCGGCGCGCACCGCCTCGTCGTCATCGATCAAATGAATCAGGGGCGAGAGCGGCGTATTCATGGCCGGGGTGCCAGCGGTAAACGCAGGGTAAATTCCGCGCCGCGCAATGCGTGATTCGCCGCGCTCAGCGTGCCGTTCATGCCGGTCGCCAGGGTTTCACACAAACTTAATCCCAATCCCAAACCGCCATCACGCGTGGTAAAGAAAGGCTCGAAAATTCGCGGCATCACGTCGGCACCGATGCCCGGGCCGCTGTCGCATATGGTCAACACGCCATGCGCCGTAGCGACTTCCAGTGTCAGCGTCAACGTGCGTTCGGAGCGCGTCACCCGTTCCAGCGCCTGCATCGCGTTCATCAGCAGATTATGAATAATCTGGTCTACCGCCACCGGCTCAGCGAGCACGCTGACGGCGCCCGCGCCCTGCACCTCGGGATCTACGCCACATTGTTTTAATTGCGGTTCAAGCAGGTACAGCGCTTTGTTCACCGCCGCGCGCAGGTCAACCGCATGTAATTTGGCCACCAAGTCGGGCAATTCCACCGAGCGGCGCAGACGCCCCACCACCTTTGCGGCGCGCTGCGCTTGCTGCACTGCCTGCGTGAGGGCAGAGCGCGCGGTTTCCACATCCGGTGGCGTCTCGGCCAGCAGGCGCCCAGCGGCCTGCGTATTAGCGAGCATGGCCGTCAGCGGCTGATTGACTTCGTGCGCCATACCGGCAGCCAGTTCGCCCATTGCATTAAGGCGCGCCACTTGCCCCAGCCGCAGCAGCTCTTCGGCACGGCGCCGCGCTGTGCGCTGGCGTTGCGCCGCGACCAGCCCGGCCAACAGCAACGTAATAAAACCCACCCACGCCACCATCCAGCCCCACGGCATTTCCGCCCACCCCGCGTGGCGCACGGCGATCACATTAAAAGACTGGCTGTCGGCGGCAACAGGCTTGGCGAAATCGAAACGCCAGACTTTGCGCTCGGTGTTCCCGGATTGCAGCACAAAATGCTGCCCTGCAGATTCGAGCGAAACTCGCACAGGGCTCACCTGTGGCTGCATTGGCCATTCGCTCCACGGCACGAGGCCGCGCATATCAATCTGCATCGCGTAACTGGTATCAGCGTGCAGCACCAGCCAGTAGCGACCTTGCACGAAATCGGCATCGACCAGCACCGCGCGTTTCAAGGCTCGCGATTGACTATCAGCGGAAGCGAATCGCGGCTCTTCCCAATCGCCATTGCGGTCGCGCCGTTGCACCGCCAGTATTTGCGGATAGACCGAGGGCAGTCGCTGTTCCGGTCGCGTGGTATCGGCACCCGATTGCAGCAACGCGAGTGTCGCCATGATCGCATCGTGTTGTACCGCGCGCTGACTGAGCAGCCGATGCACGATGCGCGCATCGGTTTCAAATGCGTCGCGCAGTTGCGTCAGCGCTGCCCGCCCGAGCCACCCGCAACTCAGCCCGCTGAGCACGAGCCACGCCACGACCCAGACACGATACTGTCTGATAAATTTTAACATACGCACATTCTTGCACGGCCACGTGGATATTGCAGCCATGCCGATGGGTGCCGCTGACACTCGAACCTGCCATTTCTGATATCGTGACCGGGTGGAGGAATGGATGCGACCTGCAACACTCAACCGATCGACGGCATTAATCTCGCAGACTTGCAGCACTATCGTTGCGGCCGTAGCGGCATTCACCGCCACGGCACAAGACAAACCACCGGATTACCCCAAGAAACCCATCCGCATCATCACCGGCATCGCGCCCGGCGGCGGTCTTGACGCGATGTCACGGCTGGGCGCGCAAAAACTCACCGAACGCTGGGGGCAAACCGCGATCGTCGACAACCGGCCCGGCGGCGGCACGGTGCTGGCGATGGACATGGTTGCGAATGCTGTGCCCGACGGCTACACCCTGCTCGGCGCATCCGAAACGCTAATGATGAACGGCGTGTTGAAACGCGCGCCCTACGACGTACGCAAAATGTTCATCCCGGTGGTGCAACTCACCACGCAGCCGTACGTGCTGGTGGTGCATCCGTCGGTGGCGGCGAAAAGCGTCAAGGAATTGATCGCGCTGGCAAAAGCCAAACCCGGTGCGCTCACCTACGGCTCGCAAGGCATGGGCACCACCGGTCACATCGGCTGGGAGCGCTTTAACGCCATCAACGGCATCGACATCCTGCACGTGCCGTACAAAGGCGCGTCACCGGCACTGGTCGATCTGATCGCGGGCCAGATCCACATGACGTTCTCCATCATCGCCAGCACCAGCCCGCACATGAAAAGCGGCAAGCTGCGCGGCCTCGGCCTCTCCGCCCCCAAACGCTCGCCGCTGCTGCCTGACCTGCCCACCGTATCCGAGGCCGGCGTGCCCGGCTACCAGTTGCACAACACCTACGGCTACGTCGCGCCCGCCGGCACGCCGATGAACATCGTGCGCGCCATCGCCAGCGTGGTGAGCCAGGGTATGAACGCGCCGGACACGGTGAAAATGATTGCCGCGGAAGGCAGCGACGTGGTGCCGCCCGCGACGGCGGAGGAGTTCAGGGCGAAGTTTGAGCGTGAGTATGCGGAGTTGGAGAAGCAGATTCGGATTTACAAGATCAAGATCAATTGAACATCAACCGGAACCTGTAGCCCGGAAGTAGCGCAGCGAATTCCGGGGAACGTCAGCGCGGATTGCGCTTCGATGCATCTGCGACTACGCTTGTCGAAGGTATTGCTTTTTATGCCGTTGTAAACAGTGTCGAACTCACGGGGTTTGTTTGTAACTATTTGTTTTTAAACTGAAATTCATGAACACATGTGTAGGGTGATAGCAAGCGCGCCGGGGTGTTAACAGTCGTTTTTGCTGCATAAAACTAGAGCGCGCTTAACTATATAGGACGAATCATGGAAACACTTCTCTTGCTGTTGGTCGTTGGCGTCATCATTGTTGTCTTCATATCAGTCGCTGGACAGAAGAAGCTCGATCAATCAGCATCTAAATGGTCAGATGAAGAACTGGCGCGACGCCTCCCAAAGTATCAAAGCGTACTGCTTGCTCAATCACAGGCCGGTGAATGGCAAAAGGCCGCTGTAACCAAAACTAAGATTGACGAAATTCGCCAAGAAATAATCAATCGTCAGAAGACATTCGAGGCGGCCGGGTCCCAACCATTGAAACGTGAGTCCTTGTTCTCCGAAGATCCAGCCGAAGAAGTAATCACAGAAAAGGCACTTGCTGCCGCTGATGCCGGCGACGTCGATGTGCAGGTACTTGTCGGCTCCGGTTACCTGTCTGGTGCCAATGGGCTACCTCAAGATGCTCACAAGGCGGCCCATTACCTGTTGAAGGCAGCGGAATCAGGGCACGGCTTCGCCGCATTCGTCGTCTCTGGACTCTATGCCGAAGGACTCGGCGTCACGCAGAACTTTGACAGTGCTAGGAAATGGGCATTGAGGGCAAAAGCCTTGGGTATTGACGATGCTGATCAAATGTTGGCTACAATCGATGTCAAACGAACAACGTAATGGCACCTGACGATCGTCACGATGAACGAATGTAGGTTTCAGCCGACTGGCCAATGAAGACCGAATTCGACTTTTCATTTGATCGCCCTGTTCATGGGAAGGAACTACTTAGTGGTTCAAGCCAACTGGCCCGTGCCTCATGGCTGGCGAGGCACGTTCGTGATGACGACGTCTACTTCATGCAGGATGGAACTCTTTCGCAGCTACTTTTTAGGGAAGTTCTAAGCACGTTTGTCGCAGGGCAGTACATCGCAACCATCGTCCTAGCTTTCTCGTTGGTTGAACGGACCGTTGCTGGGCGCCTAGCGTTTGTCGGTGACAAATCGGGCGCGTTGGCCAAAAGTGAAGATCTTCTGAAAAAAGCGCTTGCGCGTGGATGGCTGATAAGAGAGGAACACGAACTCCTCGACGAACTGCGGAAACTACGAAACCCGATAGTTCATTTTCGCGATCATCTTTCCGAAACTCGACCAGAAGTAAGAGCGGCCCTGAGTGCACGAACCACGGAGCAGATACTTGAAGGCGATGCCAAGAAAATTCTTGAAGCCACCATTCATGTATTACAGAAAACCGCACTCTAACCCGGCAGTTCACACGGACGCTGCACGATAATGCTGCGCAGCGCTGGTGACTTCTACGTTGGGTAATGATTCGCACCCTAGAAAAGGTTTGACCAATGGACATTTCCAGTTTTTTGCGAGAGCGAGGTTCGCCTCCAAGCCCGACAGACGAAGTTCTCTATGAGTTTGTGGCAACTGAGCTTGCTAACTCGATGGTCAAACAAGGACTGTGGACGAAAGCGCTTTCCGATTCTGAGTGGGACGAGCCAAAAGCGAAAAGCCTTTACGTGAAGATGCGTATTGCCCAACTCAGAAGTGAATTGGTTGCTCAATTATCTGATCCGGCGAACGAGGCAAGAGCTTTTGGCTTATCTGAGGAGGATATTGAATACCTCAGGAAACCTATCAAGGCTGTCCGATATATCGAAAAGTATCGTGTCTCAGAGGACACCGAGGCTCACCGACACTTTGGGCAAGCAATTCGTGGTGGACAACCGCGCGGGGGCTTCGGGCAATATTGCGGCGGAGATCGTGGCGCGAGCGGCGCCGGATGGTTACACGATGTTGTTGCTGAACACGGCGGTGGTGGCGAGCCAGCCGCTTTACAAAAACCTGCCGTTTGATGTGACGCGCGATTTTCAGCCGGTGGGCATGTTGGGCATTGCGGGTTATTTGCTGGTGGTGAATCAGGCGGTGCCGATCAAAACCGTGCAGGAGCTGGTGGCGCACGCGAAGGTGCGCGCGGGCAAGCTCACGTATGCCTCCACCGGCATCGGCGGTGGGCTGCATCTGGCGATGGAGCTTCTGATGATGCAGACGGGCATCAGCATGCTGCATGTGCCTTACAAAGGTGCTGCGCTGGCGGTGCCGGATTTAATCAGCGGGCAGATCGACACCATGTTCGGCTCGGCGCCGGCGCTGTTGCCGCATGTGCGATCGGGGCGCATACGCGCGCTGGGGATTTCGAGTGCGAAGCGCAGCGCGACGTTTCCGGAGATACCCACCATTGCGGAATCGGGGCTGGCGGGGTTTGACGCGGTGTCGTTTACTTCACTGGCCGTGCCTGCGGGCACGCCGCGCGGGATTGTCACGCGATTGAATGACGTTATCGGCAAACATGCGCGGTCCGCGGAGGTGATTACCGCGCTTTCGAATCAAAGCACGGATGCGGCGCCGATGACTTTGGAACAGACTGCGGCGTATATACGCGATGAGATTGTGAAGTGGAAGAAGGTGGTGGTCGCGGCGGGGGTTAAGGGGGAGTAGTGCTGCTGCCGCAGCAAGTACGATTCAACCCCTCTGTCATTCCCGCGAAGGCGGGAATCCATAAGCCGCCTCAAATGGCACTGTGGTATGGGTTCCCGCCTACGCGGGAACGACGGGGATACTGATCCACTCGAATGCACGGTGAGCAGAATACAAAGAGAGCAACGATGTTGATACAAGACAAAGTAATCTGGGACGCCGACGTCGAAAAAAACCTCGCGCTGATGAGCACGCTGGGCGTGGATTGCGTGTCGATGGAGTTGCCCGATGGGCCGCGCGCCAACCCTATGATGGATTTATCCACGCTGGATTCCGCTACGGCATTTTTCAAACAGGCCAAGGCCGCCGTCGCCGCGCACGGCATGGATTTGCGCACGGTGCTGGCGACCAGCGGCTTTGCGGAAATCAAGCGCGGTATCGCGGGGCGCGATGAAAAAATCGCGTTTTTGCAAAACGTGCTGCAGGCGATGGGCGCGGCGGGCATTCCGATCATGGCTTATAACTTCAAGCTGATCGTGTCGAAGTATCTGCGCTCGGCGCCCACAAAGGGGCGCGGCGCTTCAACGTACATCTCGTTCGACTACGAGGATTATCTGAAGAACCCCGCGCCGCCGCTGATCCCGCCGGTGTCCGAGGCGCAGATGTGGGACAACATCACTTACTTTCTCAAGGCGGTGATTCCGGTGGCGGAGCAACACGGCGTGCGCCTCGCGCTGCATCCGGACGATCCGCCGATGCCGGCGGGGCTGCCGCCGCTGGCGGGCGCGGCGCATATCGCGTCGAACTTCGATCAGTATCAGCGCATCTTCGATATCGCACCGTCGCGCTCGAACGGCATGTTGTTTTGTCAGGGCTGCGTGACCGAGATGCAGGGGGTCAACGTCTACGACGCGATACGCCACATGGGTTCGCGCGACAAAATCGTGATGGTGCATTTTCGCAATGTGCGCGGCGAGTTTCCGAAGTTTCAGGAAACCTTTGTCGATAACGGCGACGTGGATATGTTCAAGGCGATGCAGGCGTATCGCGACATCGGTTTCAAAGGCCCGTTTTCGCTGGATCATTCGCCGATGTTTCCCGGCGCGCCGGTGGCGAATCAGGCGTTCGTGGTGGGTTATATGCGCGCGCTGATACAGGCTGTCTATAGATAAAAATTGTCGTTTATAAACAACATGTTACGATACACGACCACTGCCGCACTGTTACTCGCTTTTGCCTCGGGCGGCACCCTGGCGCAAACACTGCAAAACAAACCGATACGGCTGGTGATCGGCTTCCCCGCCGGCGGCCCCATCGACACGGTGGCGCGACTGCTGGCACCACATCTCACCGAGGGGCTTGGACAACAAGTCATCATCGACAATCGCGCGGGCGCGAACGGCATCATCGCGATGGACATCGTGGCCAAGGCCACGCCCGATGGCCATACGCTTTTTTTCGGCACCACCGGCAATTTGGCGATCAACCCGGCGCTGTATGCGAAGCTGCCGTTTGATCTCACGCGCGATTTTGCGCCGGTAAGTCATGTGGCTTCCACCTCATCACTCATCTACGCGCATCCGTCCGTGCCCGCCAAAAACCTCAGCGAGTTTATCGCGCATGCCAGCGCCAATCCCGGCAAGGTGATGTATGCCTCCAGCGGCAACGGCGGCATTCCGCATCTGGGCGCTGAAATGCTCAACATGGCGGCCAAAATCAAAACCGTGCATGTGCCGTACAAAGGTACGGCGCCGGGCTTCACCGCGTTACTCGGCGGTGAAGTGCAGTTCGCCATCAGCGCGGTGGTGAGCGGCTTGCAGCACATGAAAGCCGGACGCCTGAAAGCCATCGCCACCACCATGAAAACGCGCCTCGCGCTGCTGCCCGATGTAGCCGCCGCCAATGAAACACTGCCGGGCTATGTAGTGGATAACTGGCACGGGCTGGTGGCGCCGGCGGGCACGCCGGGTAAAGTCATCACGCGACTGCAAGGCGAAATCGCGCGCGTGATCAAGCTGCCTGCGATACAGGAAAAACTCGCCGCGCAAGGCGTTGATCCGGTCGGCAGCACGCCGCAAGAGCTTGCCGTCTTTTGGAAGGCGGAGATCGCGAAATGGGCGCGGGTGGTGAAGAGTGCTGGCGTGCGGCCAGAATAGTGCCGCGTGATTTTAACGTTATGCCCACACACGCTTACGGTTGCGTCACAACGAGAACCTGCGGAGAGCGCCATGCCTCGAAAATTGCAATCCCGGTTGCACTGGTTTTCGTCTGCGGCTACGCTTGGCGGAGCCTGTTGTTTTTCACGCCAGATTTAACAGTATTGAATTGACTCGGAAGCCATCGTAATTGTTTGTTTATAAATGATAATTTAAGAACACGTCTTGGAATGTTAACAAGCGCACTGGGATGTTAACAGGCGTTTTTGCAGGTTAAAACTAGTTAGCCATCGCATGAATATGCACCGAGCCAACTTCGACGCATGGTACAAGGGAGTGGTCGACCTGCTGTATCCGCAACGGGACGCTGGGTTTGCAATCCTGTTGATCACGTTTCCCCTTCTTGAGAGGTATCTGAGGCAGAGGACTGGATTGACATCCGATCAAACCTTAACCGACGAGTTCTACAATCATCTGACGCAGCTATTCCCTGAACTGAAGACCAGCGCGATCGCCAAGTCCTTTTGGCAGGTCTACCGCAACGGCTTGCTCCACGAAATTGCGCTGTCACGCCAAACGCACAAGGGAACTGTTTTACCGACTGGCTGGGTAAGCCACGACAAGCCCCTGATCACTATCGAGGTGGATGGCAGCATGTGGCTCAACCCCGTCGAATTTTCGCAGCGCGTCGTGGCAACTATCGAAGCTGATTTTGCTACTTTTGAAGGTGCTTCGCCTGCGTCAACTCGCTTGCCGCTGGTTAAGCCTCAGGCAGTGGCAACTGGAAGTGGCGCTACATCGTCGCAGCGCATCATCCTCGGCACGAACACTGACCCGTGAGCACGAAACTATACGACGGCTAACCCGTAAGTTTGGAAATTGCAGGGAGAACCCTATGATTCGCACAAGCCATGTTGCATTCGCAGTCTTGTTTCTGTGCGCTAGCGGCACTGCGTCAAGCGGTGATTTCGCCTACACCTGCGAAGTAAAGCACGTCTATAGCCTTGCAAAAACCGGATCGCTTGAGACATTTCCCGAGTCTGCGTTGGAAAAACTCATGAAGAAAAGCACATTTTCAGTTTCTCGCGAAACAGGGGCACTCACAGGAAATTCCGCCACGTTGGATACGTCGTTGGCAAAGTCCACACGTGTCATTAACAGAGGGTCGAAGGAGAATTCCTTTACGGCGGTAGCGGACTTTGGGGCATTCGAGAACGGTACTCATCCATATCAACTTATAGAGATTGAAGAGTTCAATCAGGGAACCAATAAATCCTTTGTTCTTATGGGGGCTCGGGGAATTATCACGGGCATATGCAGGTAGCAATGGCTAACTATAGGTGGAACGGACGGGCGAATACGGCCTTGCCAATCGGAACCATCGCGCGCGCCCGCCGTTCACCAAGACGTTGCGCACCCAATGCCATTCACGGCCACTGATGCTACGATTCCACATCGCCGATTACAGGAAGCGCCACCATGCTTGAAATCCACCGTATGACGCCACAAGTCGGCGCGATTGCCGAGGGCATCGATGTCCGCACGATGAACGACGAAACGTTCGACACGCTGTATCGCACCTGGCTCGATTGCAATGTGCTGGTGGTGCGCGGGCAGCAGCTTGAACTGCCGGAATTTCTGGCTTACAGCAAACGCTTCGGGCGCATCGACCCGCATCCGTCGAAAAGCACGCGCCACCCGGATTGCCCCGAAGTTACGCTGCTCGGCGTGAACAAGTTCAACGCCGACGGCACGCTTAATCAGGCGATCTACGGGC
>CAMDDY010000100.1 GCA_945893125.1 Bordetella parapertussis | reverse complement strand
AGCGCGCGGCGGGCGCGACGGAGCGCTTGTTTGAGTTGCTGGATACGCGGCCCGCGCTGGTGGCGCAGGCACCGGTGATTGCGCTGCCTGCGCGGTTGAAAGGTGCGATATGTTTCGACGGCGTGGGATTTACCTATCCCAGCCGTCCGCAAACGCCGGTGCTGGATGCGGTGTCGTTCAGCATTGAACCTGGCGCGCGCGTGGCGCTGGTGGGGCCGTCGGGCGCGGGCAAGTCAACGATCTTTGCGCTGATCCTGCGCTTTTACGACACCACGGTTGGGCGCATTCTGATCGACGGCGCGGATATCCGCTATTGTGATCCGCTAGCGTTGCGCCGCGCGATGGCAATCGTGCCGCAAGACCCGGTGATTTTCTCCGGCAGCGTCACTGATAACGTGCGCTTTGGCCGGCCTGAAGCCACCGATGCGGAGATTCACGAAGCGTGCGCGGCGGCGCATGCGCTGGAATTCGTTGAGCGATTACCGCAAGGCTTTGATACGGATTTGGGTGAGCGCGGCGTCAAGCTCTCCGGCGGGCAGCGCCAGCGTATTTCGATTGCGCGTGCCTTGCTTGCGGATCGCCCGATATTGCTGCTGGATGAAGCCACCAGTTCGCTTGATGCCGAAAGCGAGCGGCAGGTGGCTGCCGCGCTAGAGCGGCTGGAGCGCGGACGCACCACGCTGGTGATCGCACACCGGCTTGCCACCGTGCGTCACGCGGATCGTATTATCGTGATGGACAACGGACACATTCATGCCGTGGGCACGCACCACGAACTGCTGCGCGACAGTCCGCTTTATGCGCATCTGGCGCGGTTACAGTTTATTGCGGAGGCAGCGGCGTGATTGTTTGTTGTTAGCGCTATACTTTGCGGCGGAGGTTTTAATGCAAATCAGGATTTTTGTTTTGGCGATGCTTGCCGTCGTCACAGGCCTTGCCCAAGCGCAGGATTACCCCACCCGCCCGGTGCGCGTGATCGTGGGCTTTGGCGCGGGCGGCCCCGATACCTCGGCGCGCATCCTCTCGGCGCAACTCAGCACACAAATGAATCAGCAGTTCGTGGTGGATAACCGTCCCGGCGCCAACGGCATCATCGGCGCGGACATCGTGGCGAAATCCACCCCTGACGGCTACACATTGCTGCTGACGTCCGGCTCGTTCGCCATCAATCCGAGCATTTACAAAAAAATGCCGTTCGATACGCTGCGCGACTTCATTCCGGTCTCGCACATCGCCGGCTCCGACGCGCACATCCTGGTAGTCAGCGGCACGATGCCGGTGAACTCGCTGCGCGAACTGCTCGACTATGCAAAAAAACCGGGCGCGAAACTCGCGTACGGCACGCCGGGCATCGGCAACTCGCTGCATCTGGCGGCGGCGCTCGTCAATCAGCGCGCGGGCCTGAATATGGTGCATGTGCCGTACAAAGGCGCCGGTGCGGCGGTAACGGCGCTGCTGTCCGGTGAAGTGCAGGTGATGATGGCCACGCCGCCGATGTCGCTGCCGCATATCCGCTCCGGGCGCATCAAGGCGCTGGCGTATAACCACACGGCGCGCGCGTCGTATATGCCGGACGTGCCCACGATGACGGAGGCGGGGCTTAACAACACACAAATGGAAGCGAGCTGGCACGGATTGCTCGCGCCGGCCAAGACCCCTGCGGCGATCATCGCGCGCATCGAGAAAGAAGCGCAGAAGGCGGTGAGCGTGCCGCAGGTGCGCGAGCAATACGCCCGGGTGGAATTAAAGCCGGTGGGCAGCAGCGCCGCCGAGTTTCGCGTGATGCTGGCGGAGGCGATCAAGAAGCTTGGCGAGATTGTACGGATTGCGGGGATACAGCCGGAGTAGCCAAAACCATTTTGCGTAGGATGGGTGAAACCCATCACAAACAATGGCAGTGACCCACCACTCCAATCACCGTTGGCGATGGGTTTCAGCCATCCTACGGAATCGTGGTTCACTGAACTTTCGTTTTATTTTTCAGGGAGAACAGCATGTCAGTCAGACGCGTAGTGGTCGGTCACAACAAGGAAGGTAAATCGATTTTGCTGGAAGACGGCCCCGCGCCGGCGATGCGCACCAATCCGCTGCGCCCGGGCCACGTATCGAACGACATTTGGAAAACCGACGCGCTGCCGTATCCGCTGCACGCCGTGCATGAAGACCCCACGCTGGGACCGCGGCAGATTCATCCGCCCAAGGGCGGCACCATCATTCGCATCGCCGAAATCGCCCCGGAGTCCGAAGAAATCCGCAACATGACACCCGAAAAGGCGCGTGAGACGTTCAAAATGATGGGCAACGAAGCCGCGTCCACTTTCGGACGCGGCGGTCGCCACCCGATGATGCACCGCACGCAAACCATCGACTACGCCATCTGCATCGAAGGCGAAATCACCATGCTGCTGGATGAAGGCGAAGTGACGCTTAAGTCGGGCGATGTGCTGATTCAGTTGGGCACCAATCACGCCTGGAGCAATCGTTCGGGCAAGATCGCGAAGATGCTGTATGTGCTGATTGATGGGGAATTTGACGGGGAGATGAAGGGTTGGTTTGGGGGTGGGGCGCATTGAGCGCGTGCGCCTTGTAGGGCGTCAATAAGCGAAGCGCATTGGTGCGTCCGTCTGGTTATGATGCACTGCTGAAATCAACTTCGCCGGGGGCAGCCCGGCGGCTGCTTACCTTTCTTGAGCCGCCAAGAAAGGTAAGCCAAAGAAGGCGCCCCGGACTCGGAGTCGCGAAGCGTGGAGCGTGGAGCGGGAAGGGGCGCATAAGGCCGCGCAACCAGTGTTGACCGGGGCGCAGGCGTCCGCTCCCGCACCAGCGCTACGCGATACCGTGTCGCGGCCGCCCCCCGGTTCGCCGACCCCTCTGCTCCGCTTCAAGTGTGCCCTTGCCAGCGCTACTCGCCACGCCGGGCGGCTGCGGAACTCGCCCTCGCAAACAGCACGCGAGGACTCAGACAGTCCTCGCCGAATTCCCCCGGCGCGTCTGCGTTGCTCGGCGGCTCTCAGGGGGATGGTGCGCGATCACGTTTTGTAGGTTGGTGCTGAGCTTGCGAAGCCCAACAACAAATCGGGCGCAGGGCGCGCATCGCGCACGCGGGAACGTGAGTGAACGGTGCGCGATGCGCACCCTACAACCAGGCGCGTACGGTAAAATATTGTTTTAATTGAATCTTTCCCCGCCGTGATCACCATTGCGCTTTCCAAAGGCCGTATTTTTGACGAAACGTTGCCGCTGCTTAACGCGGCGGGCATCCGCACGTCTGAAGATCCGGATAAATCGCGCAAGCTGATTCTCGGCACTAATAAACGCGATGTGCGGCTGATTATTGTGCGCGCATCCGATGTGCCGACGTACGTGCAATTTGGCGGCGCGGATATGGGCGTGGCGGGCAAGGATGTGCTTGATGAACAGGGCGGGCAGGGTTTGTATCAGCCGCTGGATCTGGGCATCGCGCGCTGCCGCATGATGGTTGCCGTGCGTGAAGGCTTTGATTACGCCAAGGCGGTGAAGCAGGGCGCGCGCTTGAAAGTGGCCACGAAATATGTGCAAACCGCGCGCGAGCATTTCGCGGCCAAGGGTGTGCATGTCGATCTGATCAAGCTCTACGGCTCGATGGAGCTGGCGCCGCTGGTGGGCTTGGCCGATGCGATTGTCGATCTGGTGTCCACCGGCGGCACGTTGAAGGCGAACCATCTGGTGGCGGTGGAGGAGATCGCGCAAATCAGTTCGCGGCTGATCGTCAACCCGGCGTCGCTGAAATTGAAGCGCAAAACAATGCAGCCGATTCTCGACGCGTTTGCCAAGGCCGTGGGCTAATCATGCGCAGGTTGTCTACCTCGGATGCCGGCTTTGATGCCGCGCTGAACGCACTGCTGGCGTTTGAGTCCGCGCAGGATCCCAAAGTTGACGCGACGGTCGCGGCGATACTCGCCGATGTAAAAACGCGCGGTGATGCGGCGGTGCTGGAATACACGCAGCGCTTTGATCGTTTATCCGCCAATGCGCTGACCGAACTGGAAATCCCCAAAGCTGAATTGAATGCGGCGCTCAAGTCGCTGCCCGCCGCGCAACGCGACGCGCTCACGGCTGCTGCTGCGCGTGTGCGTGAGTTTCACGAAAAACAATCAATAAAAACAAATACTTACGTTGATTCTGACGGCAATGAGCTGGGCCAGCAAGTCACGCCACTAGACCGTGTGGGCATTTACGTGCCGGGCGGCAAGGCGTCGTATCCGTCTACCGTGATCATGAACGCGACGCCGGCGAAAGTAGCGGGTGTGGGCGAAATCATCATGGTGGCACCCACGCCCGATGGCGAAAAAAACCAGTTGGTTATGGCGGCGGCGGCGCTGACCGGCGTGGATCGCGTGTTTGCAATCGGCGGCGCGCAGGCGGTGGGGGCGCTGGCGTACGGCACGCAGACGATGCCGCAGGTGGACAAGATCACCGGCCCCGGCAATGCGTACGTCGCGGCGGCGAAGCGGCGTGTGTTTGGCGTGGTGGGCATCGACATGGTGGCGGGGCCGTCGGAAATACTCATCGTGTGCGAAGGCAGCACCGAGCCCGACTGGATTGCGATGGATTTGTTTTCGCAGGCCGAGCACGACGAAATGGCGCAGGCGATTTTGCTGTGTCCGGATGCGGCGTATATCGACAAAGTGGCTGCCAGCATCGAGCGCCAGCTCAAGGACATGCCGCGCCGCGACATTATTCGCGCTTCACTTGACGGGCGTGGCGCGCTTATTAAAGTGCGCGATCTCGATGAGGCGTGCGCGATAGTCAATCGCATAGCGCCGGAACATCTGGAGCTGTCGGTGGAAAATGCCAAGGCGCTGCTGCCGAAAATCCGCCATGCCGGTGCGATTTTTATGGGGCGTTATTCCTCCGAAGCGCTGGGCGATTATTGCGCCGGGCCGAACCACGTGCTGCCAACCTCACGCACCGCGCGGTTTTCGTCGCCGCTGGGGGTGTACGATTTTCAGAAGCGCTCGAGCATCATCAACGTATCGCGCGTAGGGGCGGTGAAGCTCGGCGCGATTGCTGCTGAACTGGCGCGTGGTGAAGGGCTGCCCGCTCACGCGGCTTCCGCGGAATATCGGATACCGGGATGAGTCGATATTGGAGCAAGGTAGTCCACGGCCTGACGCCCTACGTCCCGGGCGAACAGCCGAAGCTGCCCAACCTGGTGAAGCTAAACACCAACGAAAGCCCATACGGCCCGAGCAAGCGCGTGCTGGATGCCTTGCGCGCGGAAGTGGGCGACACGCTGCGCTTGTACCCAGACCCCGGCAGCGACAAACTGCGCGCGGCGATTGCCAGACGGCACGGCTTGACGCCGGAGCAGGTGTTTGTCGGCAATGGCTCGGATGAAGTGCTGGCGCATGTGTTTATGGCGTTGTTGAAACATGACACTCCGCTGTTGTTCCCCGACATCACTTACAGTTTTTACCCGGTGTATTGCGGGCTGTACGGCATTGACTATCAGCCAGTGCCGCTGAATGCCGGGTTTGAAATTGACGTGAATGACTATCAACGCGAAAACGGCGGTATCATTTTCCCCAATCCGAACGCGCCCACGGGCCAACTCGTGCCGTTGTCCGAGATCGAGCGGCTGCTCAAGGCCAACACCGAATCGGTGGTGGTGATCGACGAAGCCTACGTCGATTTCGGCGGCGTGTCTTGCGTGCCGCTGATCGACAAATATCCGCAACTGCTGGTGACGCACACGCTGTCGAAATCGCGTGCGCTGGCGGGCTTGCGCGTGGGTTACGCGACCGGACACCCTGACCTTATCGAGGGCTTGAACCGCGTGAAAGACAGTTTTAAGTCCTATCCGCTGGATCGCTTCGCGCAGGCGGGCGCTGCGGCGGCGATGGAGGACGAGGCGTACTTCGCGGCCATGTGTCAGAAGGTGATCGCCTCAAAACAAAGTCTGGTGGCCGACATGCAGGCGCTGGGATTTGAAGTGCTGCCTTCGGCGGCGAATTTCATTTTCGCGCGTTTTCCGGGACGCGACGGCGCGGACATTGCAGCGAAACTCAGAGAACGCAGTATCATCGTGCGGCATTTCCGCTATCCGCCGCGCATTTCGCCGTTCATGCGTATTACTATTGGCACCGACGAGCAATGCGCGGGTTTGGTGGAGGCGCTGCGAGAAATCGTTTATACTAATAAAAATAAATAGTTACTGAAGTTCACCGGACATCCGCACATCATGGCACGGCAGGCGCAAGTCACTCGCAACACCAACGAAACGCAGATCAGCGTAACGCTTAATCTCGATGGCAGCGGCAAATCCAAGCTGGCGACCGGCGTGGGTTTTCTCGACCACATGCTTGATCAGATCGCGCGTCACGGCGTGTTCGATCTGGAAGTCAGCGCCAAAGGTGATCTGCACATTGATGCGCATCACACGGTTGAAGACATCGGCATCACGCTGGGGCAGGCGTTCGCCAAGGCCATTGGCGATAAATCCGGCGTGCGCCGCTACGGCCATGCCTATGTGCCGCTCGACGAGGCGCTGTCGCGCGTGGTGGTTGATTTGTCCGGTCGTCCCGGGCTAGATATGAAAATCGATTTCGTGCGCGCGCGCATCGGCGAGTTCGATGTCGATCTCACGCGCGAATTTTTCCACGGCTTCGTGAATCACGCGCTGGTCACTTTGCACATTGATAATCTCAAAGGCGACAACGCGCACCATCAGGCCGAGACCGCGTTCAAGGCATTCGGCCGCGCGCTGCGCATGGCGGTGGAGCTCGATCCGCGCATGCAGGGTGTGCCATCGACCAAGGGATCGCTGTGAGCGTCAATTGCGAGTGATGAGTGTTTAGTTTTGAGTGATGCGTTAAAGCCCGGCGGATTGCCGTTAACTAAGCACTCAACACTCAAAATTAAACACTTGTTAAACGTATCCCGACCATGACCACCATCGCAGTTATCGACTACGGCATGGGCAATTTACGCTCGGTGTCCAAAGCCATCGAACACGTGGCGCCCGGCATCGACGTGCGCGTGACCGACGACCCGTCGGTGGTGCGCGCGGCTGCGCGGGTGGTGTTTCCGGGGCAGGGCGCCATGCCCGACTGCATGCGCGAACTGCGCGCGCGCGGGCTTTACGAGGCGGTGATGGATGCGGCGCGTGACAAACCGTTTCTTGGCATTTGCATCGGCTTGCAGATGTTGTTCGAGCGCAGCGAAGAAGGGGACACGCCGGGATTGGGGATTTTGCCGGGCCGCGTGCGCCGCTTCGCGCATGAGTTGGTTGGCGACAACGGACAAAAGCTCAAAGTGCCGCACATGGGTTGGAACGAGGTCGAGCAACGCATCGCTCATCCGTTATGGAACGGCATTGCGCAAAACACACGGTTTTATTTTGTGCATAGCTACTACCCGGAACCCGCGATGGGTGGGCCAAGGGCGGGTCTGACCGCCGGGATTAGCCGTTATCCGGGAGAATTCGCCTGTGCCGCGGCGCGTGGCAATCTGTTCGCGGTGCAGTTTCACCCGGAAAAAAGCGCGGCGGCGGGTTTAAAACTATTAGCGAATTTCGCAACATGGTCGCCGGTGGCGAGTGGTTTGGGATTGCGCGCGGCGGCTTGACCGCAACAGATTATTTTCGGCTATAGTATGATTCGCATAACGGACAACTTCTGACCCGCTGAACCGGTAATCGCCACACCTCACTGCCGCCCCGCGCGTTCTTTCGCGCACACTACCGCGCACATTGCTCAGAACCGTTCACTCAAGCGTTTTCACAACCTTCCACAACTATGCTGATTATTCCAGCCATTGATCTTAAAGATGGGCACTGCGTTCGTTTGCAACAGGGCGTCATGGCCAGCGCCACCGTGTTTTCGGACGATCCCGGTGCCACCGCCAAACGCTGGCTGGATCTGGGCGCGCGCCGCCTGCATGTGGTCGATCTTAACGGCGCGACAGCGGGCAAGCCGAAAAACGGCGCGGCGATCAAGGCTATCGTCGCGGCGGTGGGCGACAAACTGCCGATACAACTCGGCGGCGGCATTCGTGATCTTGACACCATCGAGCAATATCTCGATGCCGGCATCAGCTACGTCATCATCGGCACCGCCGCGGTAAAAACGCCGGGCTTTCTGCACGACGCCTGCACCGCGTTTGCCGGACATGTGATGGTGGGGCTCGACGCCAAGGACGGCAAGGTCGCGGTAGACGGCTGGTCAAAAATGACCGGACACGATGTGATTGACCTGGCGAAAAAATTCGAAGACTACGGCGCCGAAGCCGTGATCTACACCGACATCGGTCGCGACGGCATGCTGAACGGCGTCAATATCGAAGCCACGGTGAAGCTCGCACAGGCGCTCACCGTGCCGGTCATCGCCAGCGGCGGCATCACCAATCTGGATGACGTGAAAGCGCTGTGCGCGGTGCAGCGTGAAGGCATACAGGGCGCGATCACCGGTCGCGCGGTGTATCAGGGCACGCTCGATTTCGCCGCCGCGCAGAAGCTGGCGGATGAATTGTCTCGAGGTAAAGCGTGAGGAGTGAGGTGTGAGGCGCAACCCAGTGGGTAGTTACGCCTCACGCCTGACGCCTGACGCCTCACGCTAAATGTTAGCCAAACGCATCATCCCCTGTCTTGATGTCACCGCCGGACGAGTGGTCAAGGGCGTCAACTTCGTCGGTCTGCGCGATGCGGGTGATCCGGTGGAAATCGCGCGCCGCTATGACGCTCAGGGCGCGGACGAGCTGACATTTCTGGATATCACCGCCAGCAGCGATGACCGTGATTTGATACTGCACATCATTGAAAGCGTTGCCGCGCGGGTGTTTATACCGTTTACCGTGGGCGGTGGCGTGCGTGCAGTGAGTGATGTGCAGCGGTTGTTGAACGCGGGCGCGGACAAAGTGAGCATCAACACCTCGGCGGTGCAAAATCCGCAACTGGTGGCGGATGCGTCTGGGCGCTATGGCGCGCAGTGCATCGTGGTCGCGATAGATGCAAAACGCGTCGTGGGTGCGGATACGCTGCGCTGGGAGGTCTACACCCATGGCGGGCGCAGGGCGACCGGTATCGACGCGCTGGAATGGGGCCGCAAAATGCAGGCACTGGGCGCCGGTGAAATTTTGCTCACCAGCATGGATCGTGATGGCACACGCTTCGGATTTGATATCGAACTGACACGGGCGTTTTCGGATATGCTGGAAATCCCCGTGATCGCCAGCGGCGGCGTGGGCGGGCTGGAACATCTCGCCGATGGCGTGTTGCAGGGGCGCGCCGATGCGGTGTTGGCGGCGAGTATTTTTCACTACAGTGAATACACCGTGCGGCAGGCGAAGGAATATATGGCAACGCGGGGAATTGAGGTGAGGCTGTGAAACGGCGGTATTGAGTTTTGAGTGCTTAGTGTTGAGTTAATTATCAGGCGAGCGCTTTGCGCTCGCGAAATTTTCAACTCAACATTCAACACTTAACACTCAACATTTTTGGGTTGATATGAGCGACAACTGGCTGAACAAAGTGAACTGGGCGCAGGACGGCCTGGTGCCCGCGGTGACGCAGGACGCCGTGAGCGGGCGCGTGCTCACGGTGGCGTGGATGAATCGTGAAGCGCTGAAACAAACCGCCGCCACCGGCGAAGTACATTACTGGTCACGTTCGCGCAAAAAACTGTGGCACAAGGGCGAAGCATCGGGACACCTTCAGAAGGTCAAGTCGATCCGCATCGATTGCGACGAAGACGTGATACTGGTTGAGGTTGAACAAGTGGGCGGCATCGCTTGTCACACTGGACGTGAAAGCTGTTTTTTCAACCGTTACCAGGATGGCAAGTGGGTGGCGGTGGATCCGGTGCTGAAAGACCCTAAGGAAATTTACAACAAATGATTGACGCCACGGTTTTACAAAGGCTGGGTGAAACGCTGGCGGCGCGCAAGGGCGCCGACCCGGCCGGTTCCTATGTGGCGGGGCTGATGGCCAAGGGCGAAGACGCCATTTTGCGCAAACTCGCCGAGGAATCCGCCGAAACACTGCTGGCATCCAAGGAGGGTGATAAACTGCACTTGGTACGCGAAGTCGCGGATTTGTGGTTTCACAGCATGGTGTTGCTGGCGTGGCATGGGCTGACGCCGGATGACGTGCTGGCTGAGTTGCATCGGCGCGAGGGCATTTCCGGCATCGACGAGAAAAAATCCCGCAAGCCGTGATCACTGGCGTGACGTGAATATAACCACAAGCGCGGCGCAAACTGGATATCAGGAGAACAACATGGGTTCATTCAGCATCTGGCACTGGTTGATCGTTCTGGCGATTATTGTGCTGATTTTCGGCACCAAGAAGCTGCGCAACCTTGGCGGCGATCTGGGCAGTGCGGTCAAGGGTTTCAAGGACGGCATGAAGTCCGAGGGCGATAAAACCGCGGACGCCGCCGCCAAAGGCGAAATCCCGGCCACACCCGGCCAGACCGGGCAAACGTACGAGGCCGAGGTGAAGAAGGAAACGTCCAAGACGTGAGGCGTTAGGGGTGAGGCGTGACACACCCCCGCGCTATATTCGTCCACGCCTGACGCTTTACGCCTCGCCCCTCGCCCCTCACGCCTCACCCCTCACGCCTCACGCAAAAAATGTTTGACATAGGCTTCTCCGAGATGATCGTGATCGCGGTCATCGCACTCATTGTGCTGGGACCGGAAAAATTGCCGCGCGTGGCGCGCACGGCGGGGCATTTGCTCGGGCGCATGCAGCGCTATGTGAACGACGTTAAATCCGACATCAATCGCGAGATCGAACTCGACGAACTGCGCAAGCTGCAAAAAGAAATGCAGAACACCGCGAGTTCCATCGAGCAAACGGTAAAGGGTGAAATCAGTTCGGTTGAATCCGAGTTCAAGCAGTTAAGTGACAGTACGCATAAGGCGTTGTCGGATCCCGTGACCGACCCGATCGCGGATGCGTTTGCCGATCCGCCGCCGGTGCAGTCGCCCGCTGACACCGCGCAATCGGTAGCGCAGTTGGAACCGCTGCGCGAGTCGCCGATGGAAGCCGCGCCCCCGGTGAAATCCGCGGTCGCCGTGCCGTCTCCACAGCTTGAATTGGGCCTGGATGCCGAGCCGCTGGCCAACGCGCCGCCGCCGGTGGTGAAATCCACCGCTGCATTGACTGCTGCAAAGGTATAGCCCGCCGTGGCCCTGACCGAAGACACCTTTATCTCGCATCTGGTTGAACTGCGCGACCGCCTGATGCGTACGCTGATTGCGATCGTGGTTGCGTTTGCCCTGATCGGCATCTGGCCGACGTACGGCGTGATCTACGATTTTCTGGCGCTGCCGTTGATTCAAACACTGCCGGCAGGCTCGAAGATGATCGCAACCGGCGTGATTACGCCTTTCCTGATACCGCTGAAAGTCGGGCTGATGGCGGCGTTCATGCTGGTATTGCCCTATGTGCTGTATCAGGCGTGGGCGTTTGTCGCGCCCGGACTCTATTCGCACGAAAAGAAGCTGGTATTGCCGCTGGTGGTGAGCAGCACCATTTTGTTTATCGTCGGCGTGGCGTTTTGCTATTACTTCGTGTTCGGGCAACTGTTTCGCTTCATTGCGGGGTTCGCGCCGGCGAGCATTACACCCGCGCCGGATATCGAGCAGTATTTGTCATTCGTGCTGACCATGTTTCTGGCGTTCGGCGTGGCGTTTGAAGTGCCGGTGGCGATCATCGTGCTGGTGCGCATGGGCGTGGTGTCGATTCAGCAACTGCGCGATTTTCGCGGCTACTTCGTGGTGTGCGCGTCGATTGCCGCCGCCGTGGTCACGCCGCCGGACGTGGTGTCGATGCTCGCGCTATTGATCCCGATGTGCCTGCTATACGAGGCCGGCATCATTGCGGCGAGTTTGATGGGCAAGATGAAAGCGCCGGAAGACAAATCCGATAGCACCGTGGTCAGCCCGCCGCTCACGCCGGAACAGGCGGCGCAGGAATTTGCCGCCGTGGAAAAAGAGCAAAACAGCGGCGGCCGCTAGGCCGGACAGGCTTTGTTGTGAGCGTTATTTCTTTTTCGCCACCTTGGGCCGCTTGCCGACGGTGATTTTCAGTTCCACGTCTTTTTGCGCGCGTATGACTTTCAGCGCGGCATTGGATCCGGGGGCGATGGCCGATATCAGTGTCAGCATGCTTGCCGAATCGGTAACCGGTTTGCCGTCCACCGCGACCAGAATGTCGCCCGCTTTCATGCCGCCCTGATCGGCGGGCGTGCCGCTGAATACTTCGGTGATCAACGTGCCGCGCGCTTCGGATAACTTGAGCGATGCGGCGAGCTCGCTGTTCAAATCCTGCACCGCCACGCCGATCCAGCCGCGCGTCACCGTGCCGGTTTGCACCAGTTGATCCAGCACTTGTTTGGCCGCCGCCGCCGGTATGGCGAAGCCGATACCGAGCGAGGCGCCGCCCGGCGTGCGCGAATAGATCGCGGTATTGATGCCGATCATATTGCCGTTGATATCCACCAGCGCACCGCCGGAATTGCCGGGGCGGATTCAAGTCTGAAGTGCAACCGCGTTATGATGCGAGTGTAGCTTCTTCCAGAAGACTTCGTGGGGTGTTTTGAAGCCGAGGCATTTTCTGGGGCGATGGTTGAGGTAGTGCATGGCGGCAGAGATGTCTTTTTTGGTGATTG
>CAMDDY010000099.1 GCA_945893125.1 Bordetella parapertussis | reverse complement strand
CTCTCCAAATAATCAGCGCGCAGGCAAACGACTTTTGCGCCGTGCCGCTCAGTATGCGTTGCTTTTGCGCGGGCGTGAAGTCCGCGCCGTCAAAATCATCAGCGGCGCCCGGTCAATCGATTTTCGCGCGCGATGCCTTGACCACGCGCGCCCAGCGCGTGATTTCAGACTTGATAAATTCCGCCAACTGCTCCGGCGTGTTGGCAACCGGCTCCACGCCCTGCACTGACAAGCGCTCGGTGATCTCCGGCAGCCTGACAACCCTGGCGACCTCGGTGTGCAGGCGTGCGACGATTTCGCGCGGCGTGCCGGCGGGCGCGAAAAGGGCATGCCAACTGCTGGCGTGATACCCCGGCATGCCCGATTCCGCGATGGTCGGCACCTCGGGCAGCACGCGCGAGCGGCGCTCGCTCGCCACTGCCAGCACGCGCAGCTTGCCGCTGCGGATTTGCGGCAGCAGCGGCGGCGTATCAAGGATCGCCATATCCACTTCACCGCTCAGCAGCGCGACGATGGCGGGCGCCGCGCCTTTGAACGGCACATGCAGCATGTCGATGCCGGACATGACCTTGAGCATTTCAGCCGCCATGTGCGAGGTGGCGCCGCCGCCCGCCGAACCGAAATTGAGTTTGCCGGGACGCGCTTTGGCGAGTGTCACGAATTCCTGCACGCTACGCGCGGGCACCGACGGATGCACCACCATCAGATTGGTGCCGAGCGCGACCAGCGTGACGGGCGCAAAATCCTTCACCGGGTCATACGGCAGTTTGGGATAAATGCTGGGCGCGATGCCATGGGTGCCGGGCGTGGCCCACAGCAGCGTGTAGCCGTCCGCGGGTGAACGCGCCACGTGTTCGGAGCCGATGGTGCCCGCGGCACCCCCGCGATTGTCGATGATGACGGATTGGCCCATCGCTTCAGCGAGCTTTTGCGTGATGACGCGACCGATGATGTCGGTGGGGCCGCCGGGCGGGTAGGGGACTACGCAGCGGATGGTTTTAGCGGGGTAGGGTTGTGCGAATGAATGCGCAGCGCACAACAGTGATAGCGCGACAAGGCCGCATCGTGCCATCCTGCGGATTGATGGTAGGGACGGCACTCAATCCACCTTCATGCCTGATGCCTTAACAACCTTTGCCCAGCGCGCGATTTCGTCACGCACTTTTTTACCCATTTCTTCGGCGGACTTTAGTGAAGGCTCCGTGCCGGCGGCGATGAGTTTGGCGCGCACGTCGTTATCACGCAGCGCGGATGCGAAATCGTTGTGGAGCTTTTGCACGATGGCGGCAGGCGTTTTGGCGGGCGCGAAAATGCCGCTCCAGCCTTCCGATTCATAACCGGGCAATCCGGTTTCGGCAATCGTCGGCAGCTCCGGCAGGATGATCGAACGTTTGGCATTGGTCACCGCCAGCCCGCGCAGCCGGCCGTTTTTGATGAACGGCACCACGGCGGGCGCGCTCAAAAACGCGAGTTGCACTTGCCCCGCGACTTGTTCGACCGCCGCCGGCCCGCCGCCTTTGTAGGGCACATGCAGCAGCGTGATGCCGGTCATGGTTTTCAACAACTCACCCGCCAGATGCGAGGGCGAGCCGTTACCCGCCGAGCCGTAGGTGAGTTGTCCGGGGCGCGCCTTGGCGAGTGTTATGAGTTCCTTCACCGATTTCGCCGGCAGCGAGGGATGTGCGGTGAAGATGCTGGTGGTGATGAAAAGCTGCGCCACCGGTTCAAAATCGCGCACCATGTCGTACGGAATTTTCGCAATCAGGCTGACGTTGATGGTGTTGGTGACGGTACACATCAGCAACGTGTAGCCGTCGGGCGGTGATTTGGCGACGAGATCCGAGCCGATGATGGCGGATGCGCCGCCACGATTTTCGACGATGATGTTTTGGCCGAGCGCTTCGCTGACTTTTGGACTGATGATGCGCGCGGTGACATCGGAGGGGCCTCCGGCGGGGAAGGGCACGATGAGCCGGATCGGTTTACTGGGATACATCTGTGCCTGCGCGTTGCACGCGGTTACCACCAACGCGAGGAAAATCGCATGCCAAGGATTTATCATAACTATTTGTTTTTATTGAAGTTTTAGTGCTGTTGGGCGACAATGAATTTCACTGCTTCCTGCGCGCAGCGATCAGGATACGCGCCTGCGGCGTGCCACGCATCGCCTTCCAGCACGATGAGTTGTGATCGGCTGATGCGGTGCTGCCACGCTTTCACGCTGTCGATAGTACGCAGTCCGCTGCCGGTGGTGGTGATAATCAGTGTCGGCGCTTTTATGTTGGCGACTTCGCTGGCGATGTCGAGGCCGGGCACCCAGCGCAGATAACTTTGCAGCGTGGTGAGCGGCGTTTTACCTTGTATGCGGTTGACCCACCAATCGACTTCAGCCGCGCTGACCTTGCTGCCGAGTCGGCCCTGCATGGTGTGACGCGCCCAATCGAGCACGCCATGCGACTCGATGCGCGCCAACCACTCCGGCACGGCGCTTGCCCCGGCAACCGGCGGTGTGACACCAACCAATGTTTGCACCCGTTGCGGATAATCAGCGGCGAATTTAAGTGCCATCGAGCCGCCGCTTTTCGCGCCGATCAGATGTACGCGCTCACAGCCGATGTGGCGGATCAGTGCATCAAGGTCAGCAAGCAATTCATCCATGCGCCAGACGTAATCGGCGGGCATCGGCGTGGATAGGCCGAAGCCGCGCAAATCCACGCGTACTACGCGATAACGCCGTGCGAAATGCGGCACCCACGCGCGCCACGCTTCGCCGGATTCCGCAAGGCCGTGTACGAACAGCACGGTTTCGGGTTTGGACCACGGGTCGGGGTAGTCGTCGACGGGGTCGTGGAGTTGGGCGCCGTCGGGGCGGGTGAGCAGGGGCATGGGTGGATTGCTTGGGAAGTGATGTGTGCGCCGAGTATAAACACTGGCGGGCGCCGGCTCAATTGGAGCTTGGGTTGGACGGCGAAATCTGAATGCCGATTGCGCAAGGGCCGCTTTCCCGCGTCAGCGCACAGAGGCCAATTTCGCTTACAGCGCAGCCGCGGCCCGCCGAGTCTGCTAAGCTACTCGTGGCTTCACCTGCATGGGTGTTCAGCAAGTGACAGAAAAAACAGGAAAGGGATGGCGATGAAATCCGCGCAACAAACCGTTGAAGTTCAAAGCGCCGGCGCCGCCGGCGTGACCATCAAGCCGATACCGGCTGCGCTGGGCGCCGAGGTTGTGTGCGGCGACGTGCGCACGCTGGATGGGCGGCAATCGCAGTTGATAAAACAAGCGTGGCTTGATCATCTGGTCTTGTTAGTCCGCGGCCAGTCGCTGAACGATGATGAACTCGTGGCGTTTGCACAGCGCTTCGGCAAGCTGTCGCGTCCGGTGGCGGGGCACCAGTTGCACGGCAACGTCAAGGCGTTTGCGCATCCGCACGTCAACGTGGTGTCCAACGTGATCGAGAACGGCGTGCCGATTGGCACGCTCGGCGATGGCGAGGCCTTTTGGCATACGGATTTTTCATTCGAAGAAGTGCCGTACGCGGCTACGCTGCTGCATTCGCTCGAAATACCCGCCGACGGCAGCGGAGATACCGGGTTCATCAATATGTATCTTGCGTACGAGACGTTGCCGCGCGACCTGCGCGAGCGCATACGAGGGCTGACCATGAAGCAGGATGCCAGCTACAACAGCGCCGGCATGTTGCGCCGAGGTTATCAGGAAGTGACCGATGTGCGCGTCTCGCCGGGGCCGGTGCATCCGATCGTGCGCACGCATACCGAAACGGGCCGCCATTGCCTGTATCTCGGGCGGCGCAATTTCGCCTACATCAATGGCCTTGCGGTTGAAGACTCCGAGCAGTTGCTCAACGCGCTGTGGGCGCATGCGGAACAACCGTCGCTGCAATGGCATCACCAGTGGCGCGTCGGCGATATCCTGGTATGGGACAACCGTTGCACCATGCATCACCGGGATGCATTCGATCCCACGGCGCGGCGCGTCATGCATAAGACCATGACCGAGGGCGACCGCCCGCATTTCCAGCCGCAGGCCGACGACAGCGCGACACATGCGCGCGGGTATCTGCACGCGGCGGCGCATTAACCGCTCGCTCGCGGTGACCTCGCTGAAACGCTCGCCGCTGCTGCCGCAGGCGCCCACCATCGCGTAATCCGGCTAGCCGAATTACGCTCTGGTGAACTGGTTCGGCTATGTAGAGGATTCCAATAGTTCGAGCATGATGCGCCTCAGATGTTGGGCTTGCCAGCCCAGCCTACCGGAGTAACCCTTCCTCAACCGCCTTAATCTGTAACGCCACCACCCGCGAATAAATCCGGCAGTTGGTAAAACTGCCGCCGACGAACCACAGGCCCTCTTGTGGCGTGCGCTTCCACATATTATTCATTTCGCCGTCGGAGCCGATGCCCCATACCGGGCCTACTTTCTCCGCGATGGCTTCGCCCAGCATTTTGGCCACCACTTCTTGCTGATTGACGAAGCCTGTGGCCAGTACGATCAGGTCAGCGGGTTTAAGCGATCCATCCTTGAGCAGCGCGCCGCCTTGTGCAAAGCGTTCGATCTCGTCGTACTGCATGAGGCCGATCTCGCCCTTGATTATGAGGTCAGAGCAGCCGCCATCCAGGTAGTAGCCGCCGTAGCGGGTGCGAATCAGCATGTTGTGGCCCATGTGATCGTCGCCGTCGTTGCACTTGAAGCCGCGGGCGATCAGGCCGTCGATGGTCTTTTTGTCGAGTTCGGTCATGCGCGCCGTCATCATCTGAAAATTGCGCTTCGCGACCGGCAAGGTGTTTGTTGTTACAAAGAGGTCGCCGTCATCGAGCGGCACGCCTTCGAAAACACCATAGGTAATTTTTGCGCTCGGATCGATGCTGAGTACCATGGTCGAACCGCGCTGAATGATCGTCGTGTCCGCGCCGTTGGCGTGCAGATCCTGCGCGACATCGTGGCCGCTGGTGCCGGTGCCCAGCACCAGTGCTTTTTTGCCGCGCCAGTCCGCGCCGTTGGTGAAGGCGCTGGTGTGCATCACCTCACCTTTGAAATCTTTGAAATTTTTGAGGCCGGGCAACTCGGGTATATACGGCGAGCCCACCAGGCCGTTGGCGAAAATAAGATGCTTCGGATGCACGGTGCGCTCCGTGCCATCGCTGGAGTTGCGCACCACGGCGTTCCATCGTCCGGCGGATGCATCGTATGCGCCGCTTACGAGCTCCGTGCCCGCCCAGAAATTCAATTCCATGGCCCAGGTGTAGGCTTCGAACCAGTCCGCCACCATGTCCTTGGGCAGATACACCGGCCAGTTCGGCGGAAACGGCATGTACGGCAGATGGTTGTACTCGGTCGGGTTGTGCAGCGCCAGCGAGTGATAGCGTGATCGCCAGCAGTCTCCCGCGCGCGGCTGTTTGTCGATGACCAGCGTATCTATGCCCAGATGCCCCAGCGTGGCGGCAATCGATATGCCCGCCTGCCCGCCGCCAACGACCAGCACGGTGGGCTCGCGATCGGTATACGCCTGTTGTGTGATGCGCTGGTCTTTCCAGTTCGTGCCGCCGAAGTTGCGCGAGTACGCCTCGCCGGTGGGGCGGCGCTTGCCGACTTTTTCTTCAAAGCCCTTGAGTTCATGCAGGTTGGTCATGAGCTGAAAAGCCTTCGACGGATTATCCGCCAGCAACCGCACTACACCGAACCCGCGACCCAGCGCCGTCTCGTATTGAAAGATGCCTTCGATGACATCGATGCCGACTCGCTTGATGCGGCGCGGCGGCGTGCGGTCTTCGGCGATGACAAATCCACGCGCCTGGGTGGCGGGCTGTTTCGCGACGATCAGTTCGGCAATGGCATGGGCGCCTTCGCAAGGCGTAATGCTCCAGGTAAACGCGAGCAGATCGCGCCAGTGACTTTCCGGCGCGAACATCGACGTTAGGGTGGCGGTGGCGCCGTTTTGCAGGGCGTCTTCAAAGCGGTCAAGCCATTGTGTCACCAGCGCGCTGTTGGATACGGCGGTGTTGGACTGGACGGCAAACGGTTCAATGGCATTGGGGCTTACGGCATTCATCGATTACTCCTTGTTCATGGCGCTATTGTATCCGGCTGTTCAATCGGCGCGGACGTTGGCGGCCTTTGCGACTTTCGCCCAGCGCGTGATCTCGCCGCGCAAATGCGTGTTTGCCTCGCCCGGCGTGTTGGCGATTATTTCCACCCCTTGCGCGGCAAAGCGCTCGCGCACATCGGGCATTTGCAGCACGCGCACGACATCGCGATGGATGCGCGTGACCAGCGCCTTGGGCGTGGCGGCGGGAACCGCCAGACTCCACCACGGCATCGCGTCATAACCCGGATAATCTTCGGCGATGGCGGGCAGGTCGGGGGTGCTGGTGGAACGTTTGGCACTGGTGACGGCCAGCGCGCGCAGGCGTCCGGCCTTGATGTGCTGCCCGGCGGTCGAAAAGCTCATGAACGAAAACTGTAATTGGCCGCCCATCACATCGGTCATCAACGGCGCGCCGCCTTTGTACGGCACGTGCAGCAACTGCACGCCGGCCATCGTCGCGAGCATTTCGCCCATCAAGTGCTGCGCGCCGCCGGTGCCGCTCGATCCATAGGCGAGCGCGCCGGGTTTGGCCTTGGCCAGCGCCACCAGCTCCTTGAGGTTTTTCGCGGGCACCGAGGGATGGGTGATCAGCACGAAAGGTGATGCCGCCATCACCGTGATCGACGTGAGATCGCGCTGCAGGTCATACGGCATTTTGGCATGCACGCTTGGATTGATGGTGTGGATGATCGACAGGCCCACCAGGGTGTGCCCATCGGGTGGCGACTTGGCAGCGATATCGGTGCCGGTGATGGTGTTGCCGCCCGCGCGATTATCCACCACGACCTGTTGGCCCCAGAGTTCCGTGAGTTTGGTTCCCACCGCGCGGCCAATAAAATCGTTGATGGCGCCGGGGGTGAACGGGATGATGAGGCGCACGGGGCGGGTGGGGAAGGTGCTGGTGTCATTGCGTGTCTGCGCACCAACGGCAGCGCTGACCGTAATGAGTATGCAGGTTGCAATAATGGCTATCGATCGCATGTTCTCCTCCAGCGTGTGCTGCGTAGGCGTTAACAGGACTCCATGCCCCGAATTGTAACCGTGCAAATGCACCGCATCCGCTGCGATAAAATACTACGCAACCCTTGGGAGATCAGCCATGGCGCGTGATTACAACGCTCTGACCGACGACGCATTTCGCATGGAAGTGCGCGCGTTTTTTGAAACCGCGTATCCGCCGGCGTTGCGCTACATTCTGCGCCGCGCGCGCTGGGATGAAATGAAAGCCTGGTGGGACATCCTCTACCAAAAAGGCTGGGTGGCCCCGGCGTGGCCGGTGGAACGCGGCGGCATGGGGCTTGATGCCAGTAAGATGTTGATTTATATGGAAGAAATGGAGCGTCATGGCGTGGTGCGTCCGCCCGATCAGGGCGTCACGCACATCGGCCCGATCATCATGCGCTTTGGCACTGACGCGCAAAAACAGTTTTACTTGCCGCGCGCGCTGTCGGGCGAACACATCTGGTGTCAGGGTTACTCCGAGCCGAATTCCGGTTCTGATCTTGCAAGTTTACGAACTACCGCGGTAATCGACGGCAACGATTACGTCATCAACGGCCAGAAAATCTGGACCTCACTCGCGCAGGACGCGACGCACTGCTATGTGCTCACGCGCACCAATCCGGATACGAAAAAGAAGCAGGAAGGCATCAGCCTGTTTCTGGTGGATTTCAAAACGCCGGGCATCACGCTGCGCCCCATTGTGAATCTCGCCGGTCACGCCGAGTTTTGCCAGGTGTATTACGACAATGTGCGCGTGCCGAAAGAAAATCTGGTGGGCGAGTTACATCAGGGCTGGAGTGTCGCCAAGGCATTGCTGTCATTCGAGCGGCTGGCCATCGGCAGTCCGCGCCGTCCGGCGTACGCGTTGCAACGGCTGGAAATGGTGGCGCGGGCGCGAGGGCTTTTTGCCGATCAGGGGTTTTTGGATCGCTACACCACGTTGAAGCTCGACATCGAGGATTTAGGATCGCTGTATGGGCGCTTTGTCGAACAGGTGAAAGGCGGCGAAGCGCTCGGCGCGGACGTGTCGATGCTGAAAATCTGGAGCATGGATGCGTGGCAGCGGCTCACCGATTTGCTGCTGGAGGTAAGCGCCGAAGAAGGCGTGCTCGACGGCATACGGGATTTCGGTGGGGTGGATGTCGATGTGCTGACATCGTTTTATGTGTCGCGCCCCGGCACGATTTACGGCGGCAGCAATGAGATTCAGCGCAATATCATGTCGCGGTATGTGTTGAAGCTGCCGGTGTAGCGTAGCGCAAAATCTCTCGAAGGCCTCATTCAATGGGCGTGCCTGACGCCTTTACCACCTTACCCCACTTGGCGATTTCCGCTTTAATGAACGCGGTGAATTCTTCCGGTGAATTGTTGACCGATTCCATCGCGACGGCGGCGAGTTGATCGATCACTTTCTGGGTTTTGCCCGCGGTGATGATTGCCGTGTTCAGGCGCGTGATGATGTCCTTGGGCGTGGCGATGGGCGCCAGCACGCCGTACCACAGCGCCGCTTCATGCCCCGGCACCGTATCGCCCACGGTAGGCAAGTCGGGAAACATACGCGAGCGTTTTTTGCCTGCTGTGGCGATCAGGCGCAGCTTGCCGGTTTTGGCGTGAGGCATCACACTGGGGCCGCTGCCGAAGTAGAGCGATACTTCGCCGCTCAGGATGGCGACCATGGCTGCGCCGGGGCTTTTGTAGGGCACATGCACCAGATTGATTTTGGCGAGCTGTTTCAACAATTCGCCGGTGACGTGCGCGCCTGAAATGTTGCCGACGGAAGCAAAGAAGATTTGCCCCGGCTTGTGGGTGGCCAGCGTGATCAGGTCTTGCACGGTTTTCACCGGCAGCGATGGATGCGCAACCAGCGTGAAATCCGAGGTGGCAACCAGGCTGATAGGAGCGAAATCGCGCAGCGTGTCGTACGGCAGGTTCGGTGCAACGCTTTGCAGCACGGCGTTGGGCGTGGCGCTGCCGAGCAACAAGGCATAGCCGTCGCCGGCGGCTTTTGCCGCCAGTTCAGTGCCGATGCGCCCACTGGCGCCGGGGCGATTGTCGATAACGAAGCGCCAACCCAGCTCGTCGGTCAGCGCCTGCGTCAGAATACGCGCGGGCACGTCCGACCCGCCGCCGGGGCCGGCGGGCAAAATCAGGCGGATGGGTTTTACAGGGTAGGCCTGCCCCGAGTTTGTCGAAGCGGGCTGCGCAGTTGCACAGTTGACGCAGAGCGCGGTAACAACGCCGCTCGCGGCCATCGCATAGACGTGTTTCTTATTCCACATGTTCAAGAATCCTTGCGGGCAGCAGCACATAGTTCAAAAGCCGTGCGCGGATTATACTAACGCGATACTCGATACAACGCGCGGAGACGATTTTGAAAACAGCTTTGCGGAATCCGGCAGTCCTGTGCAGCGTGTTGCTGGCGCAATGCGCGGGGTTGCCCGCGTATGCGCAGGATTATCCCGTCAAGCCGGTGCGCATGGTGGTCGCCACCTCGCCGGGCGGCGGTACCGATATCGCCGCGCGCCTGATATCACCCAAGCTGTCGGAATATTTCGGGCGGCAGGTGGTGATTGAAAATCGTGGCGGCGCCTCTACAACCATCGGCGGCGATTACGTCGCGCGCTCGGCGCCCGACGGCTATACGCTGCTGATGGGCGTGAGCTCGCTCGCGATACTGCCCTTTGTCATGACCAAGGTGCCGTACAAGCCGGATGACTTCGCGCCGATCACGCAGGTGGCGACATCGCCCAACATCGTCATCGCGCACCCCTCGCTGCCGGCGAAAACCCCCAAAGAGCTGATTACTCTGGCCAAAGCGCGTCCGGGACAACTCAACATCGCGGCGGGCGGCGCGGGTTCGAGTCAACATCTGGCGATTGCACTGTTCGTGACCATGACCAACGCCAAAATCACGCATGTGCCGTACAAGGGCACGGGCATGGCGATGATCGATGTGGTGGCGGGGCATGTGCATTTGATGATGGCCAACATCATTCAGGCGCTGCCGATCATCCGCAACGGACGGTTGAGCGCCATCGGTGTGACGGGGCTTACGCGCACCAGCGTCGCCCCTAATATTCCGACCATTGCCGAAGGCGGCGTGCCGGGTTACGAGGTGGTGCAGTGGTACGGCCTGCTGGCGCCGGCGCAAACGCCGCGCGACATCATCGCGAAAGTGCGCACGGGTACGGTGCGCGCGTTGCAGGAGCCAGCGATCAAGGAGCGCTTCATCGCCGACGGCGCCGAGACCGTGGGCAACACGCAAGAAGAATTCGCGGCCATCATCGCCGCGGACCTTAAAAAGTGGGCCAAGGTGGTGAAGGACGCGGGCATCAAGCCGCAGCAGTTGGGCAGTTTCTGAAGTGACGCCACCTGCCTGTTACGCACTGCACGCGGGGTAAACGCAGGATGCCGGTGACGAAGGAACCGCATCGGTCGCGATAGTCACACCGAAGCGGCGGCAAGTCTCCGCACGCCGGATTAACCCGTCTGCCGGTCGTCAATCGCCTTGGATTGTTCGGGCAGATAACGATGATTACAAAACGGGCAGATTAGCTTGACGCCGGCGTGGCGCAGCTCCCAGCCCACGACAAAGGGTTTCACGCACTTCGGGCAGGTAGACCAGAAAAGTTTCATTATTTTCCTCCTCGTGTTTTGCGTGTGGTTTTCACTTCATCCAGCCACTCTTCCAGTTTGACGCGCGCCATCGCATCCTTCGGCACGCCCAATCGCGTTGGGAAGGGGATGTGGGTCGGGCGCGTGGCATCGATGATGATACGGTTCGAGCCGATGCCGCGCGGATCGCTGGGCGCGCGCACGTTTTTGATCATATCGACGTCGCGGCCGGGTTCGACGTAGGTATAAACCGCCCACATCACCTGCTCTTCATTGAACACGTCGATATCGTCATCAACGATCACGATCACCTGCAACTGCATCACGTGCGCCATGGCCATGATGGCGGTTTGCTTCGGGTGCCCTTCGTCCGTTTTCTTTATCGAGATATAGGCGGTGAAGCGCGCGCAGCCGGAGTAGGGCAGATGCACGCCGGTGATATTGCCGAGCCTTTCCTTGAGATGGTTGTAAATCGATCCCTCGCGCGGCACGCTGGCCATCAGCATGTGTTCGCGGTGGCCGGAAAATATATCCTGATACAGCGCGCCATCGCGATAGGTGATGGCTTTTACCTCCATCACCGGCGCGAATTGCTGCGGTTGATACTGGCCGCTGATTTCGCCGAACGGGTCAACAATGGTTCTATCGTCGGGTCCGATTTCGCCTTCGATGATGATCTCCGCATCGGCGGGCACCATAAACTTATTGCCCCATGTAACCGAGGGCGCCAACCGCGTGGGCTCGCGCAGAAAGCTGCCCGCCGTGGCGTATTCGTTATCGCCCCAGGGCGTGTTGTTCAGCGTGCCCATCCAAAACGCAGGATGGTGTCCGAGGATGTTGATTACGGGGAAACGCTCGCCGCGATTTTTCCACAGTTTCGTCATCCGGCTCATGTGCGCCGAGTGGATGGTGAGTCCGCCACGATGGCCGGTTTCCGGAAAGGTTTTAACGAAGGTAATGTTATAAAAGTCTTCGCCCGGCGCATGCGCGGCCATCGCCATGGTCATCACGCCGCCGAGATCCATCTCGAAGTGGCGCACGACAGGGAACATCCACATATTCGCTTTTTTGCCCTGCAACACATTCGCATGCACCGGCGCATTGCTGCTGCTGATCACCTTGGGTTCGATGCGCTTTTTGAGCAGATCGGCAAACAGCGCGCCCAGTTCGCCGCCCGCCTGCTTGCGCGACAAGCCCACGGCTTCGGCGCATCGCTCACGCGTTGCCCACAGGTTGGTGACCAGCGGAAACGCCGAAGGCTTGCCATGCATGTTGAGCGCGTTGTCGAACTGCACCGTGGGGTACTCGCGGCGCTGATCCAGATGTTTCAGGATCGCGGTCACGTCGAAATTCATCGGATCCACCTTGCGGCTGACCGTTCGGAATTCGGCCGGATCGTCGCGAATCTGATCGAGATAGGTCGAAAGGCTTTTGGCGCTGCCGCCGCCAGACTTCTTGGAGCTTTTTGTTTTGGCCATGGAGATCCCCTTTATGAACTGCATGTGGTGCGGGTTGGGAACAAGCGTGAGTCGTAGCGAGCTTCGTCAGGAAATATACGAGCGGGGGATGGGGCTGTCAATTTGCATTCGCGCTTGTGTAGCGCAAGTGCGGATAGTGGAATCACGCTTAGAAATTTGGATTTCATTTGGCATGCCGTGCCTGAGCATGCGCGACAGTGGCGGGCTGCTCTCGACCCAAAGACGAAGTTGACGGGCGACTGCTTTCGGGTAGTCCAGTAGAACAATAGTTGAGGGTGGGAGCAAAGCGCAACGTGCCCAAGTTCAGTAGCGTGGCAACGTTTGTTTACGTCGCAGCCTTGCCGCAAAACCGTAACCACAGAAAACCTAATAAGGCGGCTGCGAGTGAAGCCAGCAATATCGCGATTTTTGAGGCGGTTATGATTGCCGGATCGGCTGAAAAAGCCAGATTGGTAATA
>CAMDDY010000098.1 GCA_945893125.1 Bordetella parapertussis | reverse complement strand
CAGACTGGTACTAGCTACGCGTTCACGCAACCCAACCATCCAGCCCATCCGGCCTGGGTGACCCGAACCATTGTTCGAAAAGGTGCGCAGTTCCATGTTCAACAAGTCGGCTATTTCGCGGGTGACGAGCCGGCGTTCGCAGCTCTTTTCAAAAAGAGGGAGTCAGGCTTGGTTAATTGCTTTAATTTGCGCGGAGGCAATTATGCATTTAACCAAGCCTGACCGGAATGGCAATCGCCAGCAATTACCGGCTGCAACCGAAAGAAATTCTTTCTGACGCGACAGGCGATGAATTGAATGCGTGGCTTGCACAGCACGCGTTCGATCTCGTTGCATATCCAGCAATAAGCCCTCCCTTTTTCGGCGGTTGAAGCATGGATGCTCAATCACTGATATAGTTTTTTGTGGTGCGACCTTGCCACCAAACAAAGGGGATTGCCATGCGATGCCTTGTCCTGATACTGCTGCTTCTCGCCAGCACCATATGGGCGGGGCCGATGGAGGATGCCGCCGCTGCTAATTCGCGGGGGGACTACGCGGCTGAGTTGCGAATAACGCGACCACTTGCGGCGAAAGGTGTGGCTTGGGCGCAGTCCAACTTTGGCGCGACGCATGAAAACGGCCACGGTGTCGTGCAGAACTATGCCGAAGCGGTGAAGTGGTTCAGGTTAGCGGCAGCGCAGGGGTATGCCGTCGCGCAATACAATCTCGGCATAATGTATGACAGAGGACGAGGCGTCGCGCAGAACAACGCTGAAGCACTCAAGTGGTATCGACTGGCTGCGGCGCAGGGGAATGCGCTCGCGCAATCCAATCTCGGCGCAATGTATGTCAGCGCCCAAGGCGTCGCACAGGACAACGTGGAAGCAGTCAAGTGGTTTCGATTGGCGGCAGCGCAAGGGCACATAGTCGCGCAATTTAATCTCGGCCTGATGTATGAGAAGGAGCAAGGCGTTGCGCAGGACTACGCGGAGGCGCTCAGATGGCATCGAATGGCAGCAGCACAGGGTAATGGAAGTGCGCAAACCAATCTCGGCGCAATGTATGCCAATGGCGATGGCGTGGTGCAAAACTACGTTCGCGCGTACATGTGGTCTACCGTTAGCGCCGAGTCGGGCCGTGCGAGTGGGGTGAGAGTTCGCGACTTCGTTGCTGCAAAAATGACACCACTGCAAATTGCGGAAGCCCAGAAGCTGGCGCGGGAATGTCAGCAGAGAAAATTCAAAGGTTGTGACTAACCAGTCTCGCAAGGCATGACAGCACGTAAGACAATACGTAAGAGTAGTATGGGGAGCACACGCGTTACGGCGATGGACAGTCAGCACGATTAGCGTCGCATTTGGTTTGCTTCGCAACGCTTGCAGGTGCAGCGCCGCTTCAAAGTTGCTTTTTGACGGAGGACGACTCCATGAAAATCAGGGCTAGCAACAAAGAAAAAGCGCGCGCGTGGAAACAAGCACACAAGGACAGATCACCGGCTCCGGCATTGGGGACTGCCATGCGCATGCGATACCTCGCAATGTTCGCGCTCCCTGTCTACTGCGTCCTGGCGACAGCCTACTGGATCTACGGCCTCGCGTACGAGCGCGGTCTGGTGGGTTATCTGATGTACTTCGACATGGTCAGGATCGGCAGTTTCTCCTTGAAGTGGGTTGCGATCGAGGCGATGGTCGTGCTTGCCCTGCCCATGCTGCCGCTGGGCTATTTGCGATCGTTCTATTCCGATAGGCCTGGATCGGTCACGCAGCCGGCGCCGGACCGGCCATGGCGGGCGTTCTCGTTGAAAATCATTCTCGGTACCGGCATCAGCATCGTGTTTGCAGCCGCGCTGATATGCCTCGTACTCGCCCAGATTGATCGCGCCGATCAGAAGCGCACCGTGTTTGAGATCGACCTGGATCGAAGCGCCGAGTTGCCCGCGGACGGCACGAAGTTTGCACAGCTACGCGGAGTGCTTCGGCCTGACCTCGAATACCAACTGAGCAGTTCTAGTAGCCGCTACGCCTATACTCCTCTGGTCGGTAGCGGCTGGCAACCCGGGCAGCCCGTCAATTACTTCCACTACAGATGGATAGGCAGCAATACCAGGTCCACCCAATTGCCCAGCACTGTCCCCAAGCGCTTTGAAAAAACAGACAGCCCCTCTTCATCCGTGTTTCCGGTAAAGCTTTCCCAGAATGCCCTGCCAACGTATGTTGAGAGGTCTTATTCGGACAAGGGAATGCCACTCGCCTCGCCTCATTATGTCGTCGAAGACGTCGAGATCACACCGGTGGGCGCCGCCGCCTCGCAAATCGACAATATCGTTGCATATGGCGCCGGCTTCGGCGGCGCGCTGGCGCTCATCATCATGGGAGTACTCGGCGCCACCAATGTCGGCCGCGCGCGGGTGCTTGCCGCCACGGCGGGATCGGCATTGCGGGTGTATGTGACCGCAGACCAGATCGCACATCAGAAAGTCATCCAGGTGCTATTGCCCGGCGGCGGGTCGCTGCCAATCAGGCTGCCGCGCGACGCGAAGCAGGACGACGTATTCCGTCCGGGAGGGGGAGATTTCGCCAGTTCAACGGATCTTATCGTCTACCTGGACGTAGTCGATAAACAACGCCTCGACGAGCTTATTTATGAATGGAGCAAGAACGCCTAGTTGGGTACCTTGATATGAACCTGTTTTCTGGCGCGGCCTATTGCCGCATCCAGCCTACGCCTCACTGTTCCCGCCTAAGCCATCATCACATCACCGCCACCGCGCTTTCATGTCGAAGATCACATATCTCAACTCGCTTCCGCCCCCTCCAGCCGCTGGTGCATGGGAGAAATTTTATGTGTCCTTGCTCCGATTGTATCGCCCGGCATTTCCTGCGTTAATTTGGCTCGCATGTGTCGTGTTGATTGTGTTCGCTCGGCATAAGCTTGGCCCGGACAATGTTAAGGAGGACTTGTTCTATTACCTGACTATCATTTTTGCCCCTTGTACGTTATTGGCTTCGTTCATGTCTACCAAAGTACGTGTTCATGTCACTCCGTCGCCTGATGGCCTTGTCGCGATTTGGGCAGAGTCCCCGAATAGCTGGCGTCGAACACGATACGTAGAAGAGATACTGGAATGGCGCAAGATCTTAGATATCGTAACGACCCACGGCGGCAGTGGCAGTGATGAATCGTGGTGGGTGGCGGTAAGTGCAGCCGAACCCTTTCACAACAACGAGAGCCGCCTTCAATTGATATTCCTGTCTGAAACGAAGTGGCAGGCGTGGACCCGAGCAGCAAAGGGTTACAGAGATGCATACTCTTCTGACAACACTCAGAAGCTGGGGGGGGCGTCGCAATGATGTCCAAGCTTCTGTGGCTTCTGTGGCTTCTCTGACTTCTCGGCGGGCAACGTCTTTGGCGTTTATAAGTAACGCTAAAAGTCGATTGTTACATCATGCATGAGATATCGGCTCGCAGCGGCCCTGCAGAAGGTCGGTTCAGATTCCATTCGCTCTAACGGGCTGCCGCAATTGCGCCCGCGCCGCCTTGTTCAAGGCCGTGGCCGGCAAGCAGGTGCCCGAGTGGGCGGCAGAATTTGACGCGCCTAGCTGGGGCCAGTTCTTTTTGAAATACATGCCGGCCCGCGAAGAAATCAATCTCGTAATTCCTGGCACCGACCGCGTGGAACATATGCGCGACAACCTCGACGCCGCGCGCACGCGGTTGCCGAATGCGGCACAGCGGAAGCGCATGGTGGAGTTTATCGGGACGGTGTAATTCGATCACTGCCCGTAGGTTGGCGCTGACGCAGGAAGCCCAACGATGGCGGTGCATCACCTCGAGCGTTGGGCTTTGCAGCCCAACCGTCATTCGTTTAATTCGCGGTTAATAACTCCAACATCGGCTCAATCACATCGTCGGCAATTTTTTTCAATTCATCCGCTGTGCGATTCTGAATCGGGTGCGGTGTAAAAATCACCGCCGGCTCGAAACCCAGCGCCTTGGACTGCACTTCCACCGCGTCGGTAAAGCCGGTGGTCACCACTGATACTCCAGGGATGCCCCGGCTATCGAAGTTCATCAAGTCGTGCAGACTGCACGAGGTGCAGGAGCCTCAGTCCGAGAGCCCGATTATCACCACATCGACTTCGGACGATATCTTCGCCAGATTTTCCGGCGTCGCGACCTTCGCATTGGTCGGTTTGCCGACGCGCTGCGTCTTGATGCCACGCTCGTGCAGGCGAATTTCAACCTGATTAAAAAATTCGTCGGTGCGCGTCTTGCCGATGTCGAACAGGCCCACGGTTTTGCCCATCAGCGATGGCGGCGGCGCGAGGCGCGCGCGTTTGATGGCCGACGTTTCCGCCGTCGGATCACGCATCCAGTTTAACGCCGTCATGATCGATCTCCCGTGTAGAACCTTGCCGGAACCGCCCTACTGCGGTTCAATCTTGATCGCGTAATTGGTTCCGCGGACGCCGATGCTGCCGGTCGGTGTTTTGAGCGACACCGCATCGGGTTTGAGCTTGGCAATGGAACCGGACACCACGTTCAGCGTGCCCTTGGCCATTTTGGCGCCGAATTTCAATTCACCCTTGGCAGGTGCATAAAGATATTCATCCACGGTGACTTCGGTGTCCGGGCCGAACGACATCACGGAATTGTCCTTGAACGTCACGCCCATGGCGCCCTTGGCGCCGGTTTTCAACACGCTGTTTAACTTGATCGGCGTGCCCGCGACTGCCTTCACCGCCTTGCCGCCATCGGTAACCGTGGCATCGCCGGTCACGGATTTCACGTATCCGATGGCTTCCTGCCCCCACGCCGCGCCTGTAAACACCATTGCCACCATCAATGCCATCGCTGCGGAAAATTTCATACGGCCTCCGGGCTTTTACGGTTCATCGTCATTGGAGAATAGGTAATGGATTAGCGTATCGTCACTTCGACGCGCCGGTTTTTGGGTTCGGCCGTGTTATCCGGTGTTTTCACCAGCAGATCACGTTCGCCGTGCGACGTCACCGTGGTATCGATCGCCTTCAGGCCCGCGTCCGTCAACATCTGCGAAATCGCTTGCGCGCGCTGCTGGCCCAGTTTTTCATTGGCATTGGCGTCGCCTTCGGTGTCGGTATGGCCGATCACGGAAATATCCACCGCCGGCCGTTTTGCCGCATCGGCTACGATTTTGGCGATCAAAGCTTGCGACTCGGGCGTTAATTGCGTGCCGCCGGTTTGAAAGTACAGCAGGAAGCTGGCGGGCGCCTGAGGCCGCGCCGCGATAACCGCGCCGAAATCCTTTTGCAGAGTGCTTTCATCGATGGTATACGGCGCGGTGGAGCCGTCCAGATTCACCGCGTTTTTTGCGCGGTTCACGGCAATCGTGCCTTGGGCATTGGTAAACGTGATCGCTCCTGTCGAGCCATCCGGATTGTCGAGCAGCACCGCATACGACACCAGTTTGGGAGGCGGCGGCGCCGCTGGCGGCGGTGTAGTGCAGCCCGCCGCCCATTGTGCAATCACCACCGCGATCAGAACATTACGGGTTCTAAACATAGGGTTATCCGTCTTCATGAGAACAAATGCTGATATGGGAGAAATCATTATACTCATCCTCGCGGCAACGGATTGTAAAAAATTCGTAACTTGGCGCGTCAGTGCGCCGCTATTTCTCGTCCATCACGATCCTGTCGCCCTGCTCGCCCGCGCGCAACCGCGTCAGGTGCAGTGCAACCAAAGGATCATCCGCCCGTGTCTGCGCCAGTTGTTCAAACGCCTCGCGGGCTTGTGTTGTGCTGCCTTGCAGCAAATTGAACGCCGCCTCGTACTCGGCATCTTGCGTCAAAGATTTTCCATTGGCCGTGGCGAGCGGCTCAAATACCATCAGGGATTCGGATTTTCCTTTGAGCACCAACCTGCCCACCGGACGCACCGCCACCCCGCTGCAACCGGAGAGCGTGGCCTCGGACACGCACACGGTGGTGCCCAGATGCTTGTTCACGCTCTCCAGCCGCGCGGCGGTATTCACCGAATCCCCCAACGCGCGGTAATCGAACATATTGCTGCCGCCGAAATTGCCCACGATCACCTCCCCGCTATGCACGCCGATGCGCGTCTTGCCGAAGTGCGTGCCTTTCGCGGCCAGTTCAGCGGAGTAAGCCGTGGAAAATGCGTACATTTCCAGCGCGCAATTGACCGCGCGCTGCCGGTGATCGGCCTGCTCCACCGGCGCGGAAAACATGATCGCCACCGCATCCCCCACGATACGATCCAGCGTGCCGCCTTGCGCAAACGCGATGGCAATCATCTTGTCGAGATACGCATTGAGCAACGCCACCGCATCGCCCGGATCCATCTTTTCCATCAAAGTGGTAAAACCGGCGAGATCGGTAAACACAAAACTGCATTGCTGGCGCCGACCGCCGAGCTCGAGTTGGTCCGGATTTCCAATGAGAAAATCCACACGGTTCGGCGAGACATACCTCGAAAAAGCATCGCGCACCCAGCGCTGCTTGCGTTCGCTCGCCAGATGATGCATTACGCTGCCGGCGATAAACACCAGCAGCAACGCCAGGCCCGGCGTTACCGGATCGAGCAACACACCCTGGCGCGTAAACGCAAACCACGCGCCTGCCCCCAGTGCGCCCAGCGCCATGCCGGTGACACTGGCGGACATCAGCGCACCGGTGGATAAAGCCACGATGCCGATCAGCAATCCGCCAAGCATAATGGCCAGCGCTTCGGCCACCGTCGCCCAAAACGGTCGCTGCAGATATTTGCCCAGCAAAATTTGTTCGAGCGCCTGCGCGTGCGCCTCCACGCCGGGAATGATGGTGCCGAGCGCGCTGGAGCGCAGATCCATTAGACCCTGTGCCGATGTACCCACGATAACGATGTGATCCTTGAGTTGGCTGGGCGCGACTTTTCCCGCGAGCACTTTCCACGCCGGCACATAACGCTCTTCCACCCGCTGCGTGTAATGAATCCACAGTTCCGCCGCCGGCGTGGTAGGCACCGTCAGCGCGCCAATTTTGATTTCCTGAATGCCGACGCCCTTCTCCGCCGCCACCCTGACCATGTAGTTGCGCTGCCCTTGCCCGACGCGCAGCAGCTCCGCCGCCAGCGACGGCATCACCTGATCGCCCAAACGCAGCAACAACGGCACGCGCCGCACCACGCCATCGGCATCCGGAAAGAACACCAGTCCGCCATTACCCTGCGCCGCAGACTCGAATGATGCAAGCGACGGCACCGCGCCCTGAATCTCGTGCAGATACGGCAACGCAGCGCCGCCTGCATTGACCACGCGAAAATGCCGCGCCGGCGCGCGCGTGGCCGCAGCGCTTTTCTCCACATAGCCCAGCACCACGCCGCCGCCAGCGAGCGCCTTGGTCATCACCGCGTCGTGATCCGGAATGTTCAATAACCGCTGGCGCAGGTCATCGGGCGGATTCCACAGATTCACCATGGCTTTGGGCGAAGTACGATCCGGTTCGGCAAATACCACGTCGAACCCGATAACCGCCGCCCCCTGCGCCTGCAATGCTTTGATCAACTCGGCCACGCGCGTGCGGGGCCACGGCCATTGCCCCAACTGCCGCAGGCTTTCATCATCAATGTCCACCACGCGCACCGGCGCGGCCTCATAGGTGCGCGGATGCCAGCGCTGAAATTGGTCAAACACCGCGTTGCGCAGCACGCGCAACGACGGCGGATCATTCAGATATAACAGGCTTGCCGCGATCAGCACCGCCAGCACGGCCAACGCGCCGAGACCCGGCTTGGGTATTTTTTTCAAGAGCGCCTTTAGCATCGCGGGGGCGCCTGTTTAGAGTGAATTTTCCAGCGCCAGCAAGGGCGCTTCGCGCGACAGCGCAATACGCGCGCAGGCCCGGATGAGCGCGCGCACCATGTCCGGATTCAGGCTGCGCAGATAATCCAGCGCCGTCAACTCACCCAAGAACATCTGTCGTGCCTTGAGCAGCGCTTGCGCCGTGCCGTCGCGTCCCAGATAGCGATACACAAAGGCCGTCAGGGGCGATACGGTCAGGTCGTTCGACGACTCCTTGCTGCGGCCGCGTTCGAGCACATTGACCAATTGCGCATCCAGCGGTTCGGCATCGGGCGTCGCCGGCAGAAAATCCTCGGCACGATCGGGCTTGCCGTACGCGCTGCGAATATCTCCGAGGAACATGGACACCGGGCAGTTGCCGCCGGTCATCAACGCCAGCGCCTCGACCACTGAAATACTCACGATTTTTGCGCCGAGATATTGCGTGGCGAACGCCAGGTTCTTGCGCGCGCCCACCCGCAGGGCCGCGAATTTTTCATCGTCCGGCGTGTTTTGATACTGATGAAACACATGATCGGGATTAAGCGTACTGAGAAACTTTTCCATGCGTCCCAGCGCGCCGCGATAATCCTGAATCGAATAGATGCCCACGGCCGACAACGGCGCATTGGATTCTTCGATCAACAACCACGTGGTCGCAAGAAAGGTTCCCGGATCCGCTTCGGCGAAACTCGCCACATCCTGATTCGCCATGGTGAGCGCATCCTTGACCATGGCGTCGATGTCCCGCTCGGTGACCGCAATGTCCAGTTTGCGGCTCACACCGCGCAACCGTTCCACCAGCCGGTCATACGGCCCCACGCCATTGGCCGCGATGCCGCGAAACGGCACCGTGGCTTCGATGCACGCCGCAATCGCCAGCAACTCCCGCAGCGGCAAATGCGGCTCCAGCAAACGCACCGCCACCACCGCGCTGAGAAACTCGTTCATACCGCCATACAACGGCAGAATCTCACCGGGCCGGAAGCCGAACACGCCGGCGCAAAGCGCGAGACCGGTATCGTCTTCTCCGATGGCGCGGATCATCAAGGTCTGCTGCTCCACGCGTATCGAGCGCATCAGCAGGCGGTGCGCCTGCTGCGGAAAACCGCCGTCGAGCTGGTAATACACCACGTCATGAAACAGCGTCGCCAGCACTTGCCGCGGATTCATCCCCGCGCACATGTCAAACACATGCGACGACACGTGATAGGTGCGGCGGCCTTGATCCATCGACTGGTGGATCAACATCGCCAGACGCTCGATTTCGGTAATCGGCACGCGGGCCGACAGCGCTTCAAGCGCCCCGCTAAACAAGGTGATGAAGCGGTTAATGGTTGCGATGGTCATGACGTCTCTGAAGTGAGTTTATCGTGAATACATCTGGCCTACGGATCCATGCCCCTTGCCATCATAGCGCAATGGCTTTCGTCACCAACTGCAATTCCGCCTTATTACGCCCCGCCAACCATCCCGGCAGCACGCCGGAAAATAATCCCGCCGGCCCGCCGGCGCGTACAACAACGATGCCGTCATCGTGAAACTTGGGAATCATCTCATCGGCACGGCTTGCCGGCACACCCTCGCCGATGCCATCCAGCCCGGCGAGTATTTCGCGGCCCGGCCGTATCGTCGCCTCAAACAGCGCTTTTTCTATCTCGCGGCGGCCCCAACCCGCCTCCTGGTAAATACGATAGTGTTCGGGCGACAACACCACGATGGCGCGCGCCGATTGCGTCAGGCGCAAATGTCCCATTCGCACCAGGTGTGTGGCAAACGATTTCGACAGGCCTTCCGGCGTGCGCGATTTCTGATCGACGAAGGCTTCGACGCCGTGCCCTTGAAACAAGGTCACGGTGGAAACACCGCGCTTGAAACCGCGCGCCACCGACAGCGGCTCCCACGCGGCATCGGATTCATCCTCGGCGAAACATAGCCCGATTTTGCTTGGGCTACCCAGCGTCGCGCGATCCGCTTCGCCCGGCTTCCCGCCGCCGACGTTGCGCACGATCAAATTCAAGGCACGGCCGATGGTCATGTTGGCGCGATTGCCCTGACCCAGCGCATTGATGCCGCTGTTCATGCCAATTTGTTTGACGATCGGCCCGTTGACGATAATCACCGGCGCGGAAAAATACGTCGTCGCCAGCACGCCATGCAGCGTGAACAGCGGTTCGAGTGCTGCTTCCAGCACCGCCAGCAACACCGGCATATATTCGGGCTTGCAACCCGCCATCACCGCGTTGATTGCAACTTTTTCGATGGTGCAGGGTGCAAGATACGGCGGGATCTTTCCGATCACTTCATCCGCCTTGCGTGACGTGCCCTTGAGCATGCGCAGCACGCGCGCGTCGGTGGGCGGCGTCACCGGCAGGCCATCGCTCCAGCCGCGCTCGAAACACACTTCCGCCGCATCGGCGTTATCGTCAAACTCTATTTTGCGCGCGGCCAGAACCGTGCCACCGATATGCTTTGCTTCCAGTCTCTCGGCCACCCCGGGCTCGAGTGTGCGCGAGCCTCACCCAGGTACCAGCAGCGGCAACGCAGCGCCGATGGTGGCGATACCCGTCAACCGCTGCCACGCCGCGCGATCCCAACCCATTACGCGCTCGATTTCCTTGCCGGCGGCGTAACGGATCAAGGTCGGCGTCGCTTCAATCTGGTTCACATAAGAATGATCCAGTTCGCGATCATCAATCAAGTTCGCCACGCCCGACGGAAACGCCGCGTCATCCTGCGTGACCACCTGAAAGTCACCGCGCGCTGTTGCGGCCTCGCGCAGTTGAGGCTCGATCATCGAGCAAGTCGGACAGGCGCGTTTGACAAACGCGATAAGACCATCGGAAATCAAGGCTGCCATGGTGCGGGTTCCCTTATTTTTTATTTTTTGCGTTCAAAGACATACACGCCAGCGCACGAACATGGATACTATACCGCTGAAACCTCTGCATGATTCGCGCGTCAAAGTTGATATGTCCGCTCCCTCACGCCAGCGCCGCCGCGCGTTAAAATATCTCGCTGTCACTGGCATCGCCGCTGTTCTACCCATGACCCCTTCCGCGCAACCTCACAACAAATCCTTGATTAAACGGGCAATTCCCAAGAGCGGCGACCTGTTGCCGGTGGTGGGCATCGGCACTTACGATACGTTTAACGTCGGCCCGAATTTGCCAAAATCGGCACCTGAGCGCGCGGAACTGAAGCAGGTTTTGCTCGACTTCGCCGCGCTCGGCGGCACTGTCATTGATTCATCGCCGATGTACGGCGAAGCCGAACGCGTGGTCGGCGATCTCACCGGCGAACTCAACAATCGCGATAAATATTTCTTCGCCACCAAGGTCTGGACCAGCGGCAAACAAGCCGGCGTGCGACAGATGGAGCAATCGTTCAAACTCATGCGCACATCGCGCATGGAACTGATGCAGATACACAACCTGCTCGATCTTGAGGTGCATACGCAAACGCTGAAAGACTGGAAGGCGAGCGGAAAAATTCGTCACATGGGCATCACGCACTATCACGCCGGCGCCCATGCGGATTTAGAAAAGTTAGTAAAAACAAATAGTTACGATACCGTTCAATTCAACTATTCCTTGACCGAACGCGAGGCTGAAACGCGCCTGTTGCCGGCGTGTCTGGAGAGCGGCGTCGCGGTCATCGTCAACCGCCCGTTCGCGCAAGCCAACTTGTTTGGTCGCGTCAAAGGCAAGCCGTTGCCCGCGTGGGCTGTTGAATTTGATTGCACTTCTTGGGCGCAGTTTTTTCTCAAATATCTGCTCGGTCATCCGGGGGTTACGTGTGTGATTCCCGGCACCCGCCGCGTGGCGCATCTCAAAGACAATATGCAGGCGGGCATGGGACGCCTGCCCGATGCGGCGATGCGCCGGCGCATGCTGGAATATTGGCGCACGCTGTAGTGTTTGCCTTGGTGTTTGCCTGCGCGGGCTGCCAGGCGTATTGTAGCGAGCGCTGCATCATCACCAATCCCTCAGGAGGAATTATGTCCCACGTTAAAAGCATTTCAGGCGTCGCCGCAACACTGGCGCTCGCGCTGGCGTTGCCGGCAGGCGTATCACAAGCACAGTCCTACGGCGCCGACATCGGCATTGAGGCCGCCAAAAAAGTAGCCGCCGGCGCCATCGCCGAGTGCACCAAGAATAGCTGGCGCGTGGCGGTTGCCGTGACCGACACCCACGGCAAGCTGGTGTACTTTGAAAAAATGGACGACACGCAAATCGCCATCGCCAAGGCCAGCGGCGCGGCAACCTTCCGCCGTCCGACGCGTGTGTTCGCCGAAGGCATCGCCAAGGGCGGCACGGCACTGACCACACTGCCCGGCGTAATCGGCTCCCCCGGCGGCAACCCCATCGTGGTCGGCGGCAAAATCATCGGCGCGGTGGGTGTCAGCGGTGTGACCGGCGATCAGGACGAGCAATGCGCCAAAGCGGGCGTGAGCGCACTCTGATAACCGCTGTTATCCCGTAGGTAAAACAGGGCCTGCACGGCCCTGTTTTTGTTTCGTGAACAAACAACCATGCTAACCCTTCTAACCCTTCGCACGCCGCGCGCACTGCTACTCGTGTTGTCGCTCGCACTGCTGGCGGGTTGCAGCGCGATCCGCATCGGTTACAACCAGGCCGATACCATCCTCGCCTGGATGGCCGATGACTACTTCGATTTCGACGCCGCGCAAAAGCAGGATTTCAACACACGCATCGAGCGCCTGCTAAAGTGGCATCGGCAGGAACAACTGCCCGAGTACGCGAAGTTTCTCGCCGAGATCAAACAACGCGGCCAGCGCACGTTCACGCGCGATGACGCTGCATGGATGGTTGACGGCGCCAAGGCGCGCTTTCGCGCCCTTGCGCGGCATGGCGGAACTGACGCGGCTGAACTGCTGGCGACCCTGACGCCGGACAACCTGCGCGCGCTGGAAAAACAATACGCGAAAGTAAATCAGAAATTCGCGCGTGAAT
>CAMDDY010000097.1 GCA_945893125.1 Bordetella parapertussis | reverse complement strand
ACGTGGCTGAGTTTGTGCGCCAATCTGCCGTGCGCACCTCTGCAGTGATAATAGGCGAAGGTCTGGCGCGGCGCAATGTGAGTTGCATAGCCTGTGCGTCGCGTGGCCCGGATGCAATGAAATGGAATCCTGCGACGGCGCCAGTGGTGAAATCGCTACCATCGCGATCTCCTCTTTGAAGCGCGTGCTGCCCGGCACCACGTTGTCCTTGGTCGCCGCGCGTATCCGGCTTATCCCTTTCGGATCGAGATGGGCTTTGAATCTATTGTGCGATCCCAAAACGCATACTATGGCTATCCGCTATTGCATACGCCGCACCAGCGCAATCCCCAACAACGTCATCGCCAGCGACCCGAGAAAATGCGCGCTGATCATGCAGAACGCCCAGCCGTATTCGTTGCGCCGAGGCAATGAGGCGGCGTCGGCAGCTTGCCCCTCCATTTACCGCACGCAACCTTATTTTCTACAGGCGCGTGGCTGCCATCGCCTCAACGCCAAACGCCGCTGCCGCCAGTAGCATATGTCGGTCATTGGTATAGACACATCGCAGTCCGTGCTCTCTGGCGCATACAAGATGCAGTGCGTCGAGGGAACAAATAGTGATGTCCTTGCGCAGTGAACGTATGGAGTCGGCGGTATGGGCAATCACGCTTTCCGTGACCGATAGCCAGGTCCACAACCCTGCGGCGCAATCGTCGGCGAACTGCGCCGCGACTTCGCGAAACTCGCTATCCGTGAAAGCGCCTTCACGCCATTTACGGTGAAAAACGCTGGTCACTTCGATACGGCCCAGCGCACTGCAATGCACGCTGCCGAGGGATTGCGCCAGTTGCCGGACGGCGCTGCTGTCCGACTCGTCCACGTAAAATTTGGCGATGTACGCCGAGTCAAAATAGCTCACCGTGTCACGCGCGATCGCGGTCTTCGGACACCGACTGCGTGCTATCCGTGCTGCCCGTAAGTTTGCCCAGCAGGCGCGCGTAGCCCTTGCGCAGTTTGCGCGTGGCGAATGGGTTGGCCGCCGGCTGGGCCTCTACCGGCACGATTTGCGCGATGACCTTGCCGTGGTCGGTAACGGTGATGGGCCCAAGCGTTACGCTGCGCCTGACCCAATCGCCGGTCTTTTCGTGCAATTCCCGAATGGAAATAGTTTTCATGTGTCACACGGTGACACATTTAAGGCTGTCCTGCAACCAACAGCCCGCTACTGCAACGCCCGCACCAGCGCAATTCCCAACAACGTCATCGCCAGCGACCCGATCAAATGCGCGCTGATCATGCCGAACGCCCAGCCGTATTCGTTACGCTGTAGCAGCGCGACAGCTTCGGCGGAGAACGCAGAGAACGTGGTCAGGCTACCGAGAAACCCGGTGATGACGAAGAGGCGTATCTCCGGCGCCAGCACGGGGTGCAGCGTGAACAACTCCACCGCCACGCCGATGATGAAGCCGCCGACCAGATTGCACAGCAGCGTGCCCAGCGGCAGATTCGGCAGCACGGTATTGAGACTCACACTCAGGCCCCAGCGCAGCCATGCGCCGAACACCGCGCCCACGCCCACTGCGATAAACCCGGGCACGTTCATCGCTGCCAGCGCTCCGCTGCGGCGTCATCCGCCGCGCGCGCATCCACCCAGCGCGCACTCTTGCCGGTTTGCTCTTTTTTCCAGAACGGCGCGCGGGTTTTGAGAAAATCCATGATGAACTCGCACGCCGCGAACGCGTCGCCGCGATGCGCGCTGGTGACCACCACCAGCACGATCTGATCCAGCGGTTTTAAGGTACCAATGCGGTGGATCACCAGCGCGTCCATCACCTGCCAGCGGCCTTGCGCTTCGGTGATGATGGCGGCGATGGATTTTTCGGTCATGCCGGGATAGTGCTCCAGCGTCATCTCGGCCACGCTATCGCCTTCATTGAGATCGCGCACCACGCCGATGAAGCTGGCGATGGCGCCGATGCGCGGATTGCCCTGGCGCAGCGCGGCGATTTCGCGGCTCACGTCGAAATCCTCGGCCTGCACACCCACGCTTATCGTCACATCAGCCTCCGGTCACCGGCGGAAAAAACGCCACTTCGTCGCCGGCTTTCACCGCTGTATCCGCGTTGGCAATATCCTGATTCACCGCCGCGCGAAACGCGCGCCCCGCCGCCAATTCATGCGCCCATACGCCGCCGCGAGCGGCCAGCGTGGCGCGCACACTTTCCAGCGTGGCCGTGCCCGCGGGCAACGCGAGTTGTTCGGACGCCATGCCGAAGGCTTCACGAAGCCGGGCAAAATAAAGCAATGTAATCATGCGTGGATTATGCCGTCTTGTAAGGTTGAAACCAAGCCGCGCTCATGCGCCCAGCCCCAAATGCTTGAGCATGAATTCGGCGATTTGCGGCGGCTGATTAATATCCAGCCGGGGCAGCGTGGTGTTCAGCGGCGCATCGCTGGCAATCGCCACGATATTCGCGTCATGCGGATGCAACAACGGCTCGCCCACCGCAGCGCGATAAATTTCGATTTTGGGGATCGGGTCATGCTTGAAGCCCTCCACCAGCACCAGGTCGCACGGCGACAAATGCATGAGCTGCTGCTTCAAATCCGGCTCGGCCGCGCCGCGCAGCTCGTGCATCAATACCCAGCGGCGAGATGAAGTGACCAGCACCTCGGTGCAACCCGCGTGGCGATGGCGATACGAATCCTTGCCCGGCGTATCCACGTCAAACGTGTGATGCGCGTGTTTAATCAGCGACACCTTGAGTCCACGCGCCGTCAGCAACGGAATTAGTTTTTCAATCAGCGTCGTCTTGCCACTGCCGGAATAACCGGCGAACCCGAATATTTTCATGTCGTGCGTCATGTTGTGCTGAGGCTCCTCTACGTAACGCATGTTACACGAGGACGCGATGTGTTATGGTCACGCGCTATGGAATGGCAAACAACCCTGCTTCTGTGCGGGCTTTTTTTCGTCGTCGCCACGCTCTACACCACCGTCGGCCACGCCGGCGCATCCGGTTATCTGGCGACCATGGCGCTGGTCGGCATGGCGCCGGACAGCATGCGCCCGACAGCACTGGCGCTGAATATCCTGGTGGCCGCGCTCACCGTCTATCGCTTTCGCAAGGCGCGTTTTTTCGCGTGGCGCGGCTTGTGGCCGTTTCTGCTGGGATCCATTCCGCTGGCGGCGCTGGGCGGCATGCAATCGCTGTCGAAAGGCACTTACTACACGGCGGTCGGCAGCGTGCTGCTGTTCGCCGCCGCGTACATCACGTGGCGCGCCTGCGCCTCGCCGCGTACCATCGACGAGCACGTGATACACGTGAAAAAAATCCCGGCGGTAGTCATGGGCGCGGGCATCGGCTTTATCTCCGGCCTCACCGGCACCGGCGGCGGCATTTTTCTAAGCCCCCTGCTGCTCGTCCTCGCCTGGGCCGGCCCCAAGACCGCGGCGGGCATCTCCGCGCCGTTCATCATGGTCAATTCGATAGTCGCGCTGGCAGCAGGATGGCACATCACCAAGGCGCTGCCGCCCGAACTGCCGTGGCTCGCCATCAGCGCCCTGTGCGGCGCGCTGCTCGGCACCTGGGCCGGCTTGCAATGGTTGAAGCAAAAAGCATTGCTGATTACGCTGGCGCTGGTGATGACGCTGGCGGCGGCGAAGCTGTTGCTTACCGCTTAGTGGTTGGCGTCCTGCCCTAACAACCGCGTCAGTTCGCGCACGTCCGCCACCGACTCCAGCGCCGACACGCAGGCCATCAATTCAGCGCAACGCGCCTGCCCCAGCACCGGCTCCACTTGTGACACCACTTTGCGGCGTAGCTCGTCGTCCGACAACGGGTTCTCCGACGCGCCTTTCGCAAAGGGAATGAAACGCTCGATGCTGCGCCCGTCGGTCAGCATTACTTCAATCGGCGGATATTCGCCCGGCTTCATGGTCCGGTCGGCAACGACTTGCGTCGCCGCCATCAGCCGCCGTACCTCCGGCTCGTTCGCGCGCGACGGCGAGAACTGATCCAGCGTGGCGCGTCCGCTGACCGCGCCGACGGCCAGTGCGTATTGCATGCTGAATTGTGAGTCGAGCAGGTTGCCGACCTGAGGGCGGTCGAACTGCACGCGCACCTGTTCGTTGCCATGCACGATCATGCGCGCTATCGACTGGCTGATGGCGCCGGTTTCATGCATCACTTCAAACAGTCCATCGAGCGTGGCATGCAGGCCGCGGCAACACGCATACGGCTTCATGCCCGAGCGCGCGATGCGAAATTCCGTGCCCAGCCCCTTGAGCGTCGCCTCGGGCGTCTCGATCCCATGTGCAAACGTCGAAAAAAAACCGCCCCATTTCGCCTCGAGCACTTGTCGCGGGCCGCTCATGCCTCCCTGCGCGAACAGCGCCGCCGACAAACCGTTCTCCGACGCCTTGCCCGGATGAAAGCGCTTGGTCATCGCGCCGTCGGCGAGAAACGCCCACACGCCGCCGGTGTAGCTGCCGGCGATGCCCAACGCATCGGCGAAGGGTTCGTAATCCAACCGCAACATTTTCGCCGCCGCCGCCGCCGCGCCGAAGCTGCCGCAGGTGCCCGCCGAATGCCAACCCTGATCGGTATGCGCGCGATAGCCGCCCGCGCCTTCGAGCACGCGTGCCGCGATGTCGTAGCCCGCCATGATCGCGGTAAGCAAATCCTTGCCGCTGATGCCGCCGCTGCCCGCCAGCGCGCACACCGCCGGGATCACCACCGCGCCGGAATGCCCGCACCCGCCGAAATCATCGAGCTCCAGCGCGTGCGACGCGGTGCCGTTCACCAACGCCGCCTGTGGTGCAGGCAGCATCGCCGTGCCGCCCCACACGACACTCGCGCCTGCGGCGCCGCCGAGCGCGGCTTGTGAGGTGCGCAGCACAATTTCCGCCACATCGGTTTTCGCACCCGCGATGCCCGCTGCAAGCGTATCGATGAGGAAGCGCTTCGCCAGCCGGATGGATTCCGCCGGCAGATCTTCGTAGCGTGCTTTACTCCAATACTGCGCCAGGCTTTCGATCAGTGTGCGGGGCGTGCTCATCGGGGTTCCTTTATTTCTCGCTGACTGTTCTCTTATTTTTCACTTACTGTTCAATAAGCCCCGCGCTTTTCACCACCTTCGCCCACTTCGCCGATTCGGCTTTGACGTGCGCGGCAAACGCCTCCGGCGTCGATGGCGTGACATCAATCCCCTGCTCGCCCATGCGCCGCTGCAAATCAGGCGAGCTCAGCACCTTGACGATGCCCGCATTGAGCTTGGCCACCACGCCGGCAGGCACGCCCGCGGGGGCGCAAATGCCGTACCACGCGGCGACGTCATAGCCCGTGACGCCGCCTTCGGCAAACGTCGGTATTTCCGGTGCGCGCGGATTGCGTTTGGCCGTGGTCACGCCCAGGCCGGTGACCTTGCCCGACTTGATCGCGGCCAACGGCCCGCCCGGCAGATTGCCGGTGCTCAATGCGATTTGTCCGCCCATCACATCCGTCAACGCGGGCGCGGCGCCCTTGTAGGCAATATGCAGGATGTCAATGCCGGCCATGAATTTGAACAACTCGATGGACATGTGCGGCCCGGTGCCCACACCCGACGAGCCGTAATTCAGTTTGCCGGGGTTCCCCTTCGCATGCGCCACCACGTCGCCGACGTTTTTCATGCCCAGTGACGGATGGCCCACCAGCACGTTCGCGGTGGCGCCCATCAACGCGATGAATGAAAATCCGTTGATATGATCGTAAGGCAACTTCCTGCGCGCGGGCGTGATTGCATGCGAGCCCAGCGTACACAGCATCACGGTGTAGCCATCCGCGGGCGCGTTGGCGGTAATCTCGGTGCCGATATTGCCGCCCGCGCCGGAACGGTTGTCCACCAGCATGGTCTTGCCCCACAACTCGGTGAGCGCGGTGGTGACCAGGCGCACCGTGATGTCGGTGCCCGCGCCCGGCGGAAACGGCACGATAAAACGCACCGGCTTTGCGGGATACGCTGCCGCCGGATCAACCGTGGCCCCCGCCGCAATACCTGACAGGCCCAGCATCAACGACAAACCGCCGAGGATTGCCCGTCGCATTTTCACCGCCTCGTTTGCAGTATGGCCAGCGTGCGCGCCATTTCGTTGGTCTGGATCATCAGCGCTTCGTCCGCGCCCAGCCCCGGCTTGGAGAGCATGAAATCCGGCTGGCAAGCCAAGCCCATGTGCGTCGAGATGCGCGTGGAATGATCGGTCTCATTCGCCGTGCCGCCCAGACATGCGCCCATGCCGTTCGCCTTGCAATACAACACGGCCTCGATGGTGTTGTGGATGCTGCCCAGATCCGGCGTCTTGATCTGCACAAAATCCGCTGCCTTGGCCTGCGCGAACAGTTTGATGTCGGAAAGCGTATTGCACCACTCATCCGCGATCAGCCCGACGTCGATACCTTTGGTTTTCAGCAGCCCGCGCAGCAGACTGAATTTGTCGATCTGCTCCTGCTGCGTTTTCGCAATCATTGGCGACTCCACCAGCAACTTGTATGAACCCGACTCCTGGCGCAGTTTGCCCAGATAATCGGCCAGCGGCTCAACCTGCATCGAGAACAACTCGCCCAGCGTGCCGTAGAGATCGACATGAATGCGCGGATGATAATCAGCGTCGCCAATTTCCTTGATGCGCCCGGCGACGCGGCGCACGAACGCCATTAGCTTTTCGCCCTGTAATCCGACATGTTCGGAGACGATTTGAAACGAGGCATGCGGCAACAACTCCACGCGTTTCAGAATCACGCGGTCGAGCTGCGCATGGTCATCCTTGTGACAGGACGCGAGTATCGGAATCGGCTGCGTGGAAATCGTGCTGCCGTATTCACGCGCGATTACCTCGGCCATGGTTTGCTTGTGGCACAGCGATGTCGCGTGCAGCAGCGCCTGGCTGATGCCGTACCGAATCGCGGTATGCAACCGCGTACCGCCGCGCCTGTAGTTGTCCATCGCCTCGGCTTGCGATTTAAAGGTCGAGACATCGCGCCCGCGTAACGCGTCGGCGACTTCGCCGCGCATATAGTCCATGTGCGGCGCCGCGTTAAACGCCGGGTCCCGCCCCGCCACGCCGGCAAGTATCACGTCGGCGCAATCACCGAACGCAATCTGCCCGTCTTCCAATACCAGCATCACGGAAATGATCGTCGCTGGCTCGATGATTCGAGTGAACCCCGGCGACATCGGCTTGCCTTCGTAAAGACTGCCGTTGGGTATGCCGGTGCCGGATTTGATCGCCAGCAGGTCGCGATGCATATAGCCCGAGCGGCCCGCGGCGCAGATTACGTCTTTTATTTTCATTCAGCTACGCTCCCTTTTTTTGCCAATTTATCCACCCGCCGGCAAGCCGTCAATCAATGCTGATATTCGCGTCCTTAATCACCTTGGCGTAGCGCACGGTCTCAGCGCGCGCGAAGCTGGCGAATTGTTCCGGCGTGCTGGTGAGCGTCTCGATGCCGCCGGTGGCGAAACGATCACGTATCTCCGGCGCGGTCACGGCTTTGGTAAGTTCCTGATTCAGGCGACTGACAATGGCGCCCGGCGTGCCGCCCGGCGCCAGCATGCCGAACCACACCGACACTTCAAAATCCTTCACCCCCGCTTCCGCCGTGGTCGGCACTTGCGGAACCGACGGCAGGCGCTTGGCCGATAGTGCGGCAATCGCACGCACTTTGTTCGACTGAATCATCGGCAGCACCGTGGGCACCGCGAGGATCATCATGTCCACCTGCCCGCTCAACAGCCCCACCAGTGCAAGTCCCTGCCCTTTGTACGGCACATGCACCATTTTGAGACCCGCGATATTGCTCAGAATTTCGCTCGACAAATGCGTGGTGCTGCCCGCGCCGCTGGAGCCGTAATTCAATTTGCCGGGACTCGCGCGCGCCGTTTGAATGAACTCTTTCAGCGTTTTCACCGGCACCAACAGATGCACCACCATGATGTTGGGTATGTTCGCCACCAACGCAATGGGGGCAAAATCCTTTTGCGGATCGAACGCGAGTTTTTTATACAGGCTGGGGCTGATCGCCATCGTCGGCGAGGTGAGCGTAATGGTGTAGCCATCCGCAGGCGATTTTGCGCCCAATTCCATGCCGAGGTTGCCGCCGGCGCCGGCGCGGTTATCCACTACCACAGGCTGGCCGAGTTGCTCGGTGAGTTTTCCCGCCAGCGTGCGCCCGATAATGTCCGACGGCCCGCCAGGCGCAAAGGGCAAAATCATGCGCACGGTTTTGGCGGGGTAGGCTGGCTGCGCCAGTACCGGCGCTTGCATGGCTGAAGCCATGAGCAAGGCGCTAACGCTGATCCCTATGCATCTTTTCATGGTGCGACTCCTCTATTTAGTATTGTTCGCATTGGGAAAGAATAACTGATCGCCGCCGATCTTGTAAGCCGCGATGGTGTGCTGCCCCTCGGCGGAGACTATCCAGTCAATGAACATCTGCCCGAAGTCTTTTTTCACGTGCGCGTGGCGCGCCGGGTTCACCAGCATCACGCCGTATTGATTGTATAGCCGCCGGTCGCCTTCAACGGCCAGTACTAGATCGCCGCGATTTTTAAACGCGAGCCAGGTGCCACGGTCGGTAAACACATAGGCGTTCATCGCGGACGCGGTATTCAGCGTCGGCCCCATGCCGGAGCCGGTTTCGCGGTACCACGCGCCCCTGCCCGTTTGCGGATCGATGCCTGCCAGTTTCCACAAGCGTAGCTCGGCGGCGTGGGTGCCGCTTTTGTCGCCGCGCGAGGCGAATGGCGCTTTAGCTTCGGCGATTTTTTGATATGCGGCGACGATGTCCTTGCCGCCCGCGATTTTGACGGCGTCACTCTTGGGCCCGATCAGCATAAAGTCGTTGTACATCACCTCGATGCGCCGCACGCTAAAGCCGTCGGCGACAAATTTTTCCTCGGCTTCCTTGTCATGCACAAACGCCACATCGGCATCGCCGCGCCGCGCAAGATCCAGTGCCTGTCCCGTGCCGAGTGCGACCACACGCACCTGAATGCCGGATTTTTTTTCAAACACCGGGAGTAAATGCTTGAACAAGCCCGATTGTTCGGTGGAGGTGGTGGAGGCTACGGTGATGAATTTGTCTTGTGCCAGTGCGTTCATGCCGACGCACAAGAGCATACATAAGCATATGTTTTTAAACATGTTTTTGTAATTCACGCCCATCTGTCTTTAACCGTCAATATCAGCATCCCGTCGTTCCCGCCTGCGCGGGAATGACGGGAGTTTGAATAATGCGGGAATGGAAAATCGCCGCTGCGTTCACGGCAACTCCCCCCGCAAAAAAGAAATCGCTTCCGCCGACTGCGGCTGCTTAAAAAACACCTCAACCGATGCGCGCTCCGCCAACCGCCCCTCGCTCAAAAATAATACCTCATCACCCAGCCGCCGCGCCTGCCCCAAGCTGTGCGTGGACATGATTATTTTTGTGCCGCTGGCGTGGATCGCGCCGATGATGCTCTCGATGTCGCGCGTGGCGTTCGGATCGAGATTCGCGGTGGGTTCATCCAGAAACAACACCTCCGGCCCAAGTGCCCACGCGCGCGCGAGCGCGAGGCGTTGTTGTTCGCCGCCGGACAACACACGCGCCGGGCGCTGTGCCATGTGCGATAAACCCACGGCGTCGAGCACGTCTTCGGCGCGCAACCTGCATTCCGTGGGCGTCATGCCTGCGAGTTTGAGCGCATACATCACGTTAGCGATGGCCGACCGGCGTAACATCACGGGGCGCTGAAACACCATCGCCTGACCGCGTGCGTGGCGCGCCTTGCCTTCATCACGCCACGCGACGCGCCCCGCCGTCGGCTTGAGCAACCCATGACACAGTCGCATCAGCACGCTCTTGCCTGCGCCATTGGGGCCGAGGATCACCGTGCGCGTGCCGGCTTCGATGTCGCAGGAGATCGATTCTATGATGCGACGCCCGGCAACGGTAAAGCTCAGATTCTCCAGTCGCAGCGGCAGCATCGCGGCTCAGCCGTGATAGCGCTGCGCGGCCATCTTGACGCCGTGCGCGAGAAAATTGACGCCGATGATAATCAAGACCAGCACGATGCCCAATCCCAGCGCCAGCGGTAAATCGCCCTTGCTGGTTTCGAGCGCAATCGCGGTGGTCATCACCCGCGTGACGCCATCAATGTTGCCGCCGACGATCATCACCGCGCCGACTTCCGCAGCCGCACGGCCAAAGCCCGCGAGTACGACCGTCATCAACGCAAAGCGCGTGTCCCACAGTAAGGTTTGCGCGGCGGCAACCGTGCCCGCGCCCAGCGAGCACAGTTGTTCTTCGTACTCGCGCCACGCATCCTCGATCACCTGACGCGACAGCGCGGCGATGATCGGCGCAATCAACACGGCTTGCGCGACAACCATTGCAGTGGGCGTAAACAACAGGCCAAGCTCACCCAGCGGCCCGGCGCGCGACAACAACAGATAAATCAGCAGTCCCACCACCACCGGCGGCAATCCCATCAGCGCATTGAGCAACGCTATCAACATTTGGCGGCCCGGAAAGAGCGTAATCGCCAGCAGCGCGCCGAGCGGCAGCGCGAGCGCCGCCGCAATCACTACGGCGGCCAGACTCACGCGTACGCTTAACCAGACGATCTGCGCTAACTGCGCATCCGCGCTGGCGATGAGACGGAGCGCCTCACCCAGCGCAGCAGAAATATCATTCACGGCAATATAAATAATTCAATAAAATCAATAGGTTATTGCAGTCCATTGATCATCCATGCAGCGCGCCATGTAAACCGCCGCGCCCGCTATACCGGTGACTTCAGGGATGAAATCGGCCTCGGCGACACCGTGTTCTTCCATCGCATGGCTGCACGCATAAAATTTTGCGCCGTGCTCGGCTGCGCGCTGCATGAACGCATAAACCGTTTCGCGCTTCAGCGGCCCGGTAAAGAGCGACAAGGCCACGCCCTTCGCCAGCAATTTGATCGAACGGCTGGTGAAATAGATTTCCACCTCGGCATCCATCGCCGCCGCAGCCGCTGCGTGAAAAAACGGCGTGGCGCACAGGTGTGGCTGTTCGGGGTCTGCGGCCCACAGCAATATCGCGACATGGGATTTCACGCTTGACACCTTTCAAAATTCTCCAGATTCATCTCCGCTTCAAACGCCGGCGCCACGTTAACACCCGACAACAATCTGTCCTCGAACTTTTCATCCGTGGCAATCCGCACCAGCCAGCCCGCGCCATACGGATCACTGCTGATCAGCGAAGGCTTGGCCGCCGCCGCCGTATTGACCGCAATGATCACGCCTGCGACAGGCGTGCGCACCGACACCAGGGTTTTGGACAATTCCAGCAAGCCCACTGCGCGCCCGGCCTCGAGTGCTGTCCCCGCCGGCTTCGGCGTGAACGCAAAAAATTCAATGGCCAGTGCCGCGCCGTACGAGGTTGCGCCCAGTGTCACGATATTATTTTCGCCGCGTTGCACCCATACGTTGTAATCCGCATGATAGTAGCGGTCATCCGGAAATTCGCAGCCACGCACGACGATCATTCGAGTGCTCCGTGGCGCATATCGTTTACTGCAGGTTTCGTTTTCAGACGTGTACGACGTGCGCTCTCGAACTGCTCCGCGCGACGCTTGCGCAGCCACACCCATAATCCCGTCGGAAACATCAGCAGCATCGCCAGCCCGGTCACGCACATGGCGATTTTGCCGGCCGTGCCGAAGGCAGTTCCGCTGTGTAGCGGAAACAGCCAGTGCATCACGCTCTCGCCACGGGTGCGATTGCGCGCGCTGCGTTCAAATAAAATTTCACCAGAGCCGGGATGCACCCAAACGATTGTATCACCGAGCCTGTGTACGTCGCCGTCGCGCTTGAGGTAGAACAGATACCCGGCCGTAGGCTTCGACGGAATGTGAATTTCCACCATCTCGTGTTGCGGGTATGCCTTGCGCACACTGGCCGTCACCTGCTCGAAACTCGGCCAGTTATCGGCGGGCGTCTCGCGCCACGGAATCACCGGAAATGGCGCGACGGGCGAGAACACGCTGACGATGTCACGCGCGTAGTTCACGTACACCAACGTGCTGCCGGTGATGGTGGCGAGCATCAGCAGCACAAATAAAATCACGCCGCTGGAGCGGTGCACATCGAACAACACGCGCGTGAGGCCCGCCCGCAGCTTGACACCGACCAGTCGCCGCCAGCCCGAACGATTGCGCGGCCACGCGGTGATAAACCCGCTCAAGGCGGAGGTCATCAACAAGAATCCCGCGATACCAACGATGTTGGAACCGAAATTCCCCAGCAGCACATTGCGGTGAAACTCATATAGCGTGCGCATCCAGTAGGCGCGCGTGATGCCGATGGTGTCGGCTTCGCGCGCGCCTAGGAGCTCGCCGCTCACCGCACTGAACATCGCTTCGGTGCGCGGCGAGCCGGTGCGCATGTGGGGCGCGACGCGCAGGGTGATGCGATAGACCTCGCCGGGCGCTGTCGGTGGACGGATACGTTCGGTTTTCGCCAGCGGAAATTCGTCCGCCACGCGCGCCACTATCGCGTGCGGCGGCAGATGCGCGCCGCTGCGGATGTCGGTCAGCAGTTGCGGATTAAGCCACGCGTCGATATCATCTTCGAAAATCAGAATGCTGCCGGACAAACCCACCAGCGCGAACCAGCCGCCGATGAACAAGCCCAGCCAGCGGTGCAGGTTGCGCCACGGGCCGCGACTGGACTGAGATGGGCTGGACGGCATCTCAAGCTAAAGAGCGCCTGCGGGATCAGCCCTGCCCCGGCACAAAGAAAAAATTCGGACTGGCGCGCTGGTAGC
>CAMDDY010000096.1 GCA_945893125.1 Bordetella parapertussis | reverse complement strand
AGTCGCCGGAAAACTCATGCACGAAAATGATGGGTGTGCAGCGCTGTGACCGATCACCGGTTTCTTCGTAGTAGAGCCGGGTCGCATCCCGGGCGGTGGCGTAGGGCATATAGGCTCCTTTATAAAAAAATCAATAAAAACAATTACTTACGTTTAATTATCGTAATCCGCGCAATGCGGATTCACCGCGCGATGTTGGGTCGCAAACGCCGCCGTAGCGCGCTTGCCTGAAAAGATAAAAAAGGAGAATATCAAAACGAGCGATGGTGCATACTTTTTCCCGCTGAACATTCACATTCGAAACCAAAAGGCCGACGCCGAGCCGGCAATCCATTGGCGGCCGCGGGAAGCGGCAGTGCAACCCGCAGAACATTCGCCATGACCGATTTATCCGCCTCGTTTCAAACACTCGCCGAATACCGCCCCACGCACAAAGTGCGTTTTATCACGGCTGCGGCGCTTTTCGATGGTCACGACGCGGCCATCAATATCATGCGGCGCATTCTGCAAAGCCGCGGCGCGGAGGTCATCCATCTGGGGCATAACCGCTCGGTGGACGAAATCGTCACCGCCGCGCTGCAGGAAGACGTGCAGGCCATCGCCATCAGTTCGTATCAGGGCGGCCATGTCGAATTTTTTCAGTATGTCGTGGATCAGTTGAAGGCGCGCGGCGGCGAGCGCATCCAGGTCTTCGGCGGCGGGGGCGGCGTCATCGTGCCGGATGAAATCCGCGCCTTGCAGGCGTATGGCGTGGCGCGCATCTACAGCCCCGAAGACGGGCAACGCATGGGCCTCGCCGGCATGATCGGCGACATGCTCATGCGCTGCGATACCAGTCTCACCGGGCATGCGCCGGCGAACCTCGACGCCATCAAGGGGCATGGCGAAGCGGCGTGGCGCGCGCTGGCGCAGCTCATCACCGCGCTGGAGAACCATCACGCGCCGACCGCGTTCGTGAGCGCGATGCGCGACGCGGCAAAGGTCGCGCGCACGCCGGTGCTCGGCATCACCGGCACCGGCGGCGCGGGCAAGTCGAGTCTCACCGACGAACTCATACGCAGGCTGCGGCTGGATGCGGATGACGCGTTGCGTATCGCGGTGATCAGCATTGATCCGTCGCGCCGCAAAAGCGGCGGGGCGTTGCTCGGCGACCGCATCCGCATGAATGCGTTAGCCCCCTGGCGCAACGGCGCGCGCGTCTATATGCGCAGCCTCGCGACGCGCGATACCGGTAGCGAAATTTCCGCGGCGCTGCCCGATGTGATCGCCGCCTGCAAGGTGGCCGGTTTCGAACTGGTGATTGTCGAGACGTCCGGCATCGGTCAGGGCGACGCGGCGATTGTGCCGTTGGTCGATGTGCCTTTGTATGTGATGACCCCGGAGTTCGGAGCCGCCAGCCAGCTCGAAAAAATAGACATGCTGGATTTTGCCGAGTTCGTCGCCATCAACAAGTTCGACCGCAGAGGCGCCGCCGACGCGTTGCACGATGTCGCCAAGCAGATGCAGCGCAACCGCGAAGCCTTCGGCAAATCGCCCGCTGCGATGCCGGTATTCGGCACCATCGCCAGCCGCTTCAACGACGCCGGCGTGACCGCGCTGTACCACGACTTGAAAACACGCCTGGCCGAGCTGGGCTTGCCCGCCGCCGAGAGCCGCCTGCCGCGGGTGCAGACTCGGTACAGCACGCAACTTGCGCCGATTGTGCCCGGCGCGCGTGTGCGCTATCTGGCTGAGATCAGTGCCACGGTGCGCAGCTACAAGCAGCAGGCGCGCAAACAGGCGGCGCTCGCGCGGGAAATTCAGCAACTGCGCGCAGCGCGGCGCATGACCTTCGCCGTGCCCGCCGCGGTTGCAGCGCTCGATGAGCAGGCTGCGGTGCGCGAGGCGCTGCTCGATCCGCATGCCGCGAAACTACTCAAGCAGTGGCCGCAACTGCAACAGGACTATGCCGCCGATGAATTCGTAACGAACATCCGCGACAGGGAAATCCGCACCACGCTGGTACACACCACGCTGTCGGGCAGCAAAATCCGCAAGGTGTCGTTGCCGCGATACGAGTGCCACGGTGAACTGCTCAAATGGCTGATGCTGGAGAACGTGCCGGGCGCGTTTCCTTACACGGCGGGCTGCTTTGCTTTCAAGCGCGAGAACGAAGACCCCACGCGCATGTTTGCCGGCGAAGGCGATGCCTTCCGCACCAACCGGCGCTTCAAGCTGTTGAGCGAGGGCCTGCCGGCCAAGCGGTTGTCCACCGCCTTCGACAGCGTAACGCTGTATGGCAATGATCCCGACCTGCGCCCCGACATCTACGGCAAGGTCGGCAACGCGGGCGTGAGCATCGCCACGCTCGACGACATCAAGGCGCTCTACGCGGGTTTCGATCTGTGCGATGCGGCGACCTCGGTCAGCATGACCATCAATGGCCCGGCGCCGGCGATACTGGCGATGTTCATGAACGCCGCCATGGATCAGCAGTTGGAAAAATTCGTTGTCGCCAACGGGCGCGAACCTACAGACGCCGAGGCGGCAAATATGCGCGCGTGGGCCTACGCCAACGTGCGCGGCACGGTGCAGGCCGACATCCTGAAAGAAGATCAGGGCCAGAACACCTGCATCTTTTCCACCGAATTCAGCTTGAAGGTGATGGGCGACATCGCCGAATATTTTGTCGCGCACGAGGTGCGTAACTTTTATTCGGTGTCGATCAGCGGTTATCACATTGCCGAAGCCGGCGCCAACCCGGTGAGCCAGTTGGCGTTTACGCTGTCCAACGGCTTTACCTTTGTCGAGGCGTATCTCGCGCGCGGCATGCGCATCGACGACTTCGCGCCCAACCTGTCGTTCTTTTTCAGCAACGGCATGGACCCCGAGTACACGGTTCTGGGGCGCGTCGCGCGGCGCATCTGGGCGGTGGCGATGCGTGATCGCTACGGCGCCAGCGAACGCTCGCAAAAGCTCAAATACCATGTGCAGACCTCGGGCCGCAGCCTGCATGCGCAGGAGATTGCGTTCAATGACATCCGCACCACGCTGCAAGCGCTGATCGCGATCTACGACAACTGCAACAGCCTGCATACCAACGCCTACGACGAGGCGATCACCACGCCCACGGACGAGAGCGTGCGCCGCGCGATGGCGATCCAGATGATTATCAACCGCGAGTGGGGACTGGCGAAAAACGAAAACCCGAATCAGGGCGCGTTCATCATCGACGAGCTGACCGAACTGGTGGAGGAAGCCGTGCTCGCGGAGTTTGAAAAAATCGCCGAACGCGGCGGCGTGCTCGGCGCAATGGAAACGGGCTACCAGCGCGGCAAAATTCAGGAAGAGAGCATGCACTACGAGATGTTGAAACACTCCGGCGACTATCCGGTGATCGGCGTCAACACCTATCGCAACCCGAATGGCGATCCGGCGCCCGGTCGTATCGAACTGGCGCGCTCCACGCCGCAAGAAAAGCAAAGCCAGCTCGCGCGCCTGCATGACTTCCATCGGCGCCACGCCGCGCAAGCCCCCGCGATGCTGCTGCGGCTAAAGCAAGCGGCCATCGAAAACCACAACGTGTTCGAGGTGCTGATGGACGCGGTGCGCGTGTGCTCGCTGGGACAAATCACCCATGCGCTGTTCGAGGTCGGTGGACAATACCGGCGCAGCATGTGAGTCATACGCCGGGGTGGTGTCGCGGTGTCTTCAGGGGCATGCAGGCGCGACAGAGAAATTTTTGCACGCATTTACCGGACGCCGCATGTCCGTAAACCCCATTGGGAAACTGACCGCGCTGCGCCATCGCGGCTTCCGCCTGCTGTGGACGGCTACCCTGCTGTCGTCTACCGCGCGGTGGGCCGATCTGGTGGTGGTCGGCTGGCTGACGCTGGAGGTTACCGAGTCAGCCCTGATGGTGGGCATCGTCGCCGGCAGCAAGATGGCCGGCTACATCCTTGCGCCGTTCATGGGCGTGGCCGCCGACCGCATAGACCGGCGCTTGCTGCTTATCGTCGCGGCGCTGGTGAACTGGGCGGTGTCGGTGGTGATGCTGGTGCTCTTGCTCAACGGCTGGCTGACGCTGACGCACATCATCGTGCTGTCGCTGGTCAGTAGCCTGACCTGGGCGCTGGACAATCCGACGCGTCAGGCCTTCGTGCCCGATCTGGTGGACAAGGAAGACCTCACCAACGCGATTGCTCTGACCGCGGTGGCGACCGAGCTTACGGTGGTCATCGGTCCGGCATTGGGTGGCCTACTCATCCCCTCGTTTGGCATCAGCGGCGCCTATTGGCTGATCGCGGGCATCTATCTGCTGGACCTGGTGGTGCTGATGCGCATGAAACGCGTGAAGCATTCCGTGCCGCCGCTTCACGAGTCTCCGGGACGCAGCATGATCAGCGGGCTCAAGTATGTGTGGAGTCACCCGATTGTTCTCGTGCTGCTGGTGATTGCCTTTCTGTTAAACCTGCTCGCGGCCCCCTACCGCTATGCGTTTCTGCCGCTGTTTGCCCGTTACGTTCTCGACGCGGGTGCGGCAGGTTACGGCATGCTCACCTCGATGGCGGGTCTGGGGGCGCTCGCGGCCGGGCTGTGGGTCGTGTCTCGGGGCAACGTTACGCAGAAGGGCCGGCTGGTGCTGTGGGGCAGCCTGTTGTGGCCGGCTTCGTTGCTGCTGTTTGCCCTATCAACGTGGTATTCGCTTTCACTGGTGCTGGTGTTTGTGGCGGGGCTTACCCAGGCAATCACCTGGACCGTGATCGCCACCTTGATACTGAGTAATACGGCGCAGCCGATGCGTGGCCGGGTGATGGGGCTGCGCGCCGGCGTGGTGATCAGCTTGCCGTTGGGCAATTTTCTGGCAGGCGCGGTCGCCGAGCGCTTCGGCGCGCCTATAGCCCAGGGGGCTTACGCTATTGCGGCGATGGTCATTATGCTGGCCATCGTCCTGCTGGCGCCGGGTTTGCGGAAACTTGATTAAAATCGTTTATTGGTGGCAATGCAATAATGCACACGAAATCCTACGCAACCCAGGAGAAGGCTATGAGCGCAGTCCCTAAAAGCACTTACGGCAAAATCACCGACGAAGCCGTCGAGCAGGTGCGCCGCCGTCTGCACAAGGTGTATCCCATCACCGAGCCGTTTGTGCGCTATGTCAACTCGGACAGTATCCGCCACGCCGCGCGCGCCATCGGCGACATGAACCCGCTGTGGATCGACCCCGCGTACGGCAAGACCAGTCGCTACGGTCGCTGCATGGCGCCGCCGGCGCTGCTGTATGCCGTGACCTGGGGCAGTTGGGACATGCGCCGCGGCGAAGGCCTGCCTGGCGTACATGGCCTGCATGCCCACGACAAGTGGACCTACTATCGCCCCTTGCTCGACGGTGATGAAGTGCATGCGACGAAAGAAATGACCGCGCTCGAAGACCGCACCGGTAAATACGCCGGCAGCTCGAAAATGCAGCGGCGCGAGTTCAAGTATTACAACCAGCGTGATGAACTCATCGCCCGTTGCGTGATGTCGGCGGTGCGCACCGAGCGCGAAGCAGGCAAAGAGGCCGGCAAATACATGGATATCCCGCGCGCCAAATACAGCGACGACGAGATCCGCAAAATCGACGCCGACACCGGGGCCGAAGAAGTGCGCGGCAAGAAAACGCGCTACTGGGAAGACGTCAAAGTGGGCGATCCCATTCAGCCGCTGGTGCGCGGCCCGCTCACCGTGGGCGACATGATCGCGTGGATGATGGGTGTGGGTTCGCCGCATATCCGCAGCGGGCAATATTGGCTGGCCTATCGCACGCAGTCGCCGAAGATCGCGGTCAAAGACCCGGAGACGGGCATCCCGCAGCCGGTGGAACGTGTGCACTGGGATGCTTTCATGGCCGCCGAGATCGGCATGCCCGCGCCCTACGATTACGGTTCACAACGCGGCGCGTGGGCCACGCATTTGATGACCAACTGGGCGGGTGACGACGGCTGGGTGGCCGAAGTGTTCGCGCAATATCGCGGCATGAATTTCCTTGGTGACACCGTGTGGATACAGGGTGAAGTCATCGAGAAATGGCGCGGTGCTAAAACAGGCATCGGTTATGTAACCTGCGAATTTCACGGCATCAACCAGCGCGGCGGCGACATCATGCCGGGTACCGCCGTGGTGGCGCTGCCGTCAAAATCAGCGCCGCTGCCGGATTTTCCGATTGATTATGAAGCCGACCGCCGGCCCTGAGACACCGATGGCGTCACAAGCCAGTCAAGCACGGCCGCTCACCGGCATACGTGTGCTGGATTTCACGCACGCCGCAGCGGGGCCGTTTGCGACCATGTTGCTCGGCGACCTTGGCGCCGAAGTCATCAAGATCGAAAAACCGCGTCACGGCGACGGCAGCCGCTCGATGGGCGTGCCGATGCCGGGGCTGCCGCCGAAGGATTCCGATTACTACGTCAGCCTGAACCGCAACAAAAAAGGCATCGTGCTCGATCTCGCCACGGCGGAGGGCGTGGACATCGCGCGGCGTCTCGCCGCGCAATGCGATGTGGTGGTGGAGAATTTCCGCCCGGACGTGATGGGCCGGCTGGGCCTGGGCTTTGAAGACCTCGCCAAGCTGCGTCGCGGACTTATCTACTGTTCGATCTCGGCGTTCGGTTCCAGCGGCCCGTGGGCGAAACGCCCGGCTAACGACATCATTATGCAAAGCGTGTCGGGCTTGATGGGCATCACGGGTGAAGTGGGCGGCGGGCCGGTGCGTATCGGTGCGCCGATTGCGGATTTCTCCAGCGGTCTCTTCGGTTTGTCGGGCGTGCTGGCGGCGCTGTTTGCGCGCGAACGTTTTCCCGCAGGCCAGCATATCGAAGTGGCGATGCTCGATGCGTCGCTCAACATGATGTGCAATTACATCCCGTCGGTGGCAACACTAGGGCACAAGGTCGAACGCCTGGGCCGCGGCCACGCGCAGATCGTGCCGTATCAGGCGTTTATGTGCAGCGACGGCGAATACGTGATGGTGGGCGCGTTCACACGCGGGTTTTGGCAAAATTTGTGCAAGTCGATAGATCGTGAAGCGTGGATTACCGACGCACGCTTTGCCAACAATCCGGCGCGGCTCGCCCATCGCGCGGTGCTGATTCCCGAACTGGAAAAAATTTTCGCGCAAAAATCGCGTGCCGAGTGGCTTAAAGTGCTGGATGCCGCCGACGTGCCCAACAGCCCCGTGCTCGAATTGCATGACGCGGTGCATACCGAGCAGGTGCGGCACAACCAATCGATACGTCCGCTCGATCAGGGCGGGCATCCGGTGCAGGTGGTTGGTTGCCCGATACGCACCGCGCAATGGGATAACGATGCCGCGACGCCGGCGCCGCAATTGGGCGCGGACACGGGCGAGGTGTTGCAGTCGCTGTTGGGCATGACAGATGAGGATGTCGCACAATTGGCGCAACGCAAGATCATCGGTGTAGCCAGATAAGCAAAAGGAGAAACGCAGCATGACGTTCAGACATCGCATCACCATTGCACCAGCCCTGTTTGCGGCAGCCGCTCTTTGCCATGCCGGCGCATCATTTGCCCAATACCCTGAACGAGGCGTGCGCCTGATCGTGCCCTACGCCCCCGGCGGCGGCACGGATTTAACCGGCCGGCTCGCGGCGCAGCGTCTGACCGAAGCATTGGGCAAACAATTCATCGTCGATAACCGTCCCGGCGGCGCAGGCAATATCGGCACCGAGCTGGTGGCGCGCGCGACACCCGACGGCTACACGATGTTGATCGCATCGCTGTCGAACTCGGTTAATGTCAGCCTGTTTCCGAAACTGCCGATCAATCCGGTGACGAACTTCGATCCAGTTTCGCTGCTGGTGACGGTGCCGATGATGGTGGTGGTTCATCCGTCGCTGCCGGTGAAGTCGATACAGGAGTTGGTCGCGCTGGCGAAATCCAGGCCCGGCCAATTGAATTATTCTTCCGGCGGCATGGGCACCGCCAATCATGTTGCCGGCGAGTTGTTTAAGTACATGGCGCAGGTGCAGATCGAGCATGTGCCGTACAAGGGCGGCGCGCCCGCGTTGTCGGATGTAATTGCCGGGCAAATTCATCTGATATTCGGCACCATGACCATGACGCGCGACTTCGCGAAAACCGGCCGCCTGCGCGCGCTCGCCACCACCGGCACCACACGTTCCGCCGGCGCGCCCGAGCTGCCCACCGTGACCGAAGCCGGCCTTAAGGGCTACGAAATGGTTGCGTGGTACGGCATGCTCGCACCCGTAGGCACGCCCAAACCCGTGGTTACCAAATTAAGCGAAGAACTCGCGCGCATCGTGCGCATACCCGAGGTGCGCTCGGCGCTGCTGGCGCAAGGTTCGGAACCCGCAGGCAGCACGCCGGAAGACTATGCAAAATTTCTGCGCGTTGAAATCGACAAGTGGGCGAAGATCGCCAAGGCCTCCGGCATGCGTGCGGATTGAGCGGCAAACCCCTGCAGGCCATGCTGCATAACTATTTGTTTTTATTGATATTTTTGTTTCAAGCTGGCGTAACCAACAGCCACGCGCAGCCGCCGCGCACGCAGTCAAATTATCCCGAGCGGCCCATCCGCTTGATCGTGCCGTTCCCGCCGGGTGGCGCGAACGACATTCTCGCGCGCATGGTCGGCCCGCGCCTGACCAGCGCGTGGGGACAGCCGGTCATCATCGACAACCGCCCCGGCGCCGGCGGCATGACCGGCACCGCGCTGGCGGCGAAAACCGCGCCCGATGGCTACACCCTCGTGCTGGTGCCGGCGACGCATGCGATCAACGTTAGCCTCTATGCCAAACCGCCGTACGATGCGGTGAACGATTTCTCACCCGTTGCCTTGCTCGCCACCGCGCCTTATATGCTGGTCGCCAACAATGCCGTTCCGGCGCGCTCGGTCAAAGAGCTGATCGCGCTGGTGAAAAGTAAACCCGGCCAGTTGAACTACGCTTCGGTCGGCGTCGGCAACGCCACGCATCTGATGGGCGAGCTGTTAAAAAGCATGGCGGGCATCGACATCACGCATGTGCCGTACAAAGGCGGCGCGGCGGCGCTGACCGAGCTGATCGGCGGGCAAGTGCAACTGTATTTCGGCAGCGTGTCCGCCATACAACCGCAGGCCAAGGCAGGCCGCATGCGGCCACTCGCGGTGACTGCGTTGAAGCGCACACCCGCCGCGCCCGAAGTGCCCACCCTCGATGAAGCCGGCGTGCCCGGTTACGACGCCGCCGGCTGGTGGGGCATACTCGCGCCCGCCAGAACACCCGTTGATCGTGTGAACCGGTTGAACGTGGAAATTATGGCCATGATCGCCAGCGCCGACACGCAACGCTCGATGCGCGATCAAGGCTTCGATCCCGTCAGTGGCGACGCGACGTTTGCGGCGCGACACATCAAGCTCGAAATCGACAAATGGGCGAAGGTGGTGAAGCTATCGGGCGCAAAAGCCGAGTGATGCGCTGATTGGGAACGTGCCGCCGCGCGTCACTCCACGCGCAGTCCTGCCGCCTTGACCACCTTGCGCCACTTGATGGTTTCAGCGCGCAGATGCTCGGTGAACGCTTCCGGATTTTTGTCCACCAGTTCCGCGCCGAGCGCCGCAAGGCGATCGCGCGCATCGGGCTCGCGCAGGCCGCGCGTGACCTCGGCGTACAGACGCTGCACGATGTCGCGCGGCGTGCCGGCGGGCGCGAGCAGGCCGTACCACGCGCCGACTTCGTAACCCTTCAAGCCCGACTCCGACAGCGTGGGAATCTCGGGCGCGCTCGGCTGGCGGTTTAACGTCGTCACCGCGAGCGGGCGCAGGCGCTTGGCGCGTATCGCCGTCAAGCCAGTGGAGAGACTGTCGAACAGCATCGATACTTGTCCGCCGATGGTGTCGGTTTGTGCGGGCGCCATGCCCTTGTACGGTATATGCGTGAGTTTCACGCCGGCCATCATGTTAAAAAGTTCGCCGGCAAGATGCCCCGCTGTGCCATTGCCGGCCGAGGCAAACAGCAGGCCGCCCGGTTGTTTTTTGGCGAGCGCGAGCAGTTCCTGCACGTTGTGCGCGGGCACCGACGGATGCACCAGCAGGATGTGACCGACCGACGCATACAGACTGACCGGCGCAAAATCACGCATCAAGTCATACGGCAGCTTGCTGTAAAGACTGGGATTCACCGCGATGGAGAACGACGGCACCATCAGCGTGTAACCATCGGGTGGCGACTTGGCGACGAGATCCGCGCCGATATTGCCGCTGGCGCCCGGGCGCGCATCAACGATGATGGGTTGTCCCCACGCCGCAGTGAGCTTTTGCCCGATCAGCCGCGCGTAGATATCGGTGGGGCCGCCGGGCGCGAAGCCGACGACGATGCGTATCGGTTTGGCGGGGTAGGGCTGCGCCTGCGCCAGCGCGAAGGTCGGCGCAAAAAGCGCGAGTAGCAATACGCTTTTGTGATTCATCCTGTCATCCTTTGACACTAGCGTTTTTTGTGTAGCGGCCAGTTTAGCATTGCTATCCCGCGCAAATCATGATTCATCACCTTGGCCACGTAGCCACAAAAAAGCCGGCCCATCACGGGGCCGGCTTTTTAATCGTACGCTAATCCTTAGCGCACAATCGCCGAAGGCGCAGGCGGCGCGGAACCCGGCGGCGGCGGCGCGTAGTACTGTTGTTGAGGCGGAGGCGGCGGGTTGTACGCCGGGGCCGGTTGCGTATAGTACGGTTGCGGCGCGGGTTGCGCCGGCGCTTGCGCCTGGCGCGCCATGCCCGCGGGCACCGGCACGCGATGGCCCTTGGCATACATGCACTGTGTATAGCCGTTGTCGTAGCGGCGCTGCGCGACGTAGCCGGATTGATCGCCGGCCGCTGCGCCCGCCAGCGCGCCCATCAATAACCCGACGCCAGCGCCGGTGGCCGCGCCGCGCGAACTGCCGCCGATGGCCGCACCGGCTACCGCGCCCACCGCCGTGCCGACCACCGCGCTTTTTACCGCGCTGTTTTCCTGCGTTTCCGTCGGTGTCGCGCCCGATGTCTGTAACGCATATTGACGGCACGATGCATCATCCACGCGGAAGCTGTCGAAATCCTTGCCGCTGCCCGGCAACGCCATGCGGCTGGGGCCGGTGGGGATGGTGGTGCAGCCGGCGGCGAACAGCGCAAGGGCTAGCACGGGTATGAGTTTACATTTCATGGTGATCGCCCGAGGTTAACGCGGTGCATGCGGCACGACGCGTTGCCACGGCGTTGCGCAATTCTGCACATGCGGGTAGTAGGTCTGCGTGTCCTGGCAGAAAAACCAGTAGTTTTGCTGCGGTTGCGCCTGCGGACCGGGCGGCGGCGCCATCGGGGCCTGCACGGCGGGCGCTTGCTCGGTGTAAATCACCGGTTGTTCCTGAATCACGATCGGACGCGAATAGTACGGATCGTGGTAATACGGGCGGTAGTACGGCCAAGGGGCAAACGCCAGCGGCGCACCAATAAACACGCCGATGCGCGCACCGTTATGATGGTGGCGGCGATGCTGTGCTTCAGCGGACGATGCCGCAAACGCCAGCACGGCAAACGCGCTGATGCTCGCCAAAAGGGTAGAAACTGTTTTTTTCATCACAAACCTCCGTCTACGATACTGCAATAACGGCGATCATAGGCGTACCGCTGACTGCTTGCGTGTCGTTTTTGTTACAAAATGTATCATGTTGTTTTTAAAGGTTAATTTAACGTTTTCTGACAGTCAAAATTTCATCGATGCTTGATCTGCACGCACCGCTCTGACACAGTGCGTGCCGGATCGAAAAATATAATCACAGGGATGCCCATGAACACCATAGACAACACCACGCACACCATCGTTCACGACAAGCCCGTCGCCAGCCGTCCCGGCGAAAGTTTCTGGGGCAGCGACGCGGTGGCGATGATGCTGCGTGAACTGGATATTCCGTACATCGCGCTGGTGCCGGGCGCGAGTTATCGCGGCCTGCACGACAGCATCGTCAACCTGCTGGGCAACCGTTCGCCGCAGATGGTGCTATGCGTGCATGAAGAAACAGCGGTGGCGATTTCGCACGGTTACGCCAAGGTCACCGACAAAATGATGGCCAGCGGCCTGCACGCCAACATCGGCATGATGCGCGCCATCATGTCGGTTTATAACGCGTGGTGCGACCGCGCGCCGATTTTGATTCTGGGCGCGACCGGCCCGTGGGACGCCTCGCAGCGCCGTCCGTGGATCGACTGGATCCACACCACCAGCGATCAGGGCGGGCTGATTCGCAACTTCACCAAGTGGGACAACCAGCCGGGTTCGCCGGTGGCCGCGGCGGAAGCGCTGATGCGCGCTTCGCAAATCGCGCAGACCGCGCCCAAGGGGCCGACCTACATCAACCTCGAAGTGAGCATGCAGGAAGGCAAGATCGGCCCGATGCCCACGCTGCCCGACCCTAAGCGCAACGCACCTCCGCCATCGCCGCAGCCGTCGGCGGCATTGGTGGCCGAAGCCGCCAAGCTGTTGTCGAACGCAAAAAATCCGGTGATCTTCGCCGGGCGCTGCTCGCGCAGCGAGGCGGGCTGGAACGCGCGCGTGGCGCTCGCGGAAAAACTCAACGCGCCGGTGTTCACCTTCGTCAAACTGGCGGCGGCGTTTCCGACCGATCACCGTCTGCATGCCGCGCCGCCGGGTTCGTACCTCACCGATGAAGGGCGCGCGATGGTGCGCGACGCCGACGTGGTGCTGTCGCTGGATGCGCTGGATTTGTCCGGCACGCTGAAACAGGCGTTCGGTGACAAACCGATCACCGCGAAAGTGATTCAGGTGTCGTGCGATCAGCACAGCCATC
>CAMDDY010000095.1 GCA_945893125.1 Bordetella parapertussis | reverse complement strand
ATCGCAATCTGATACCGTTCGTCTTGGGTGAGGTGTGTGTAGTTCATTCTTGGCAACTTTAACTTGGTGGTCGAGGGGCTCGGATGCTATCGCACCTCGCCCACCCAACCTATTAATCAGAGTTGCACTTCGAATTTGAACTCGCGACTCAAAATAGTATGGCTCCTCGATTTAATCAGTTGCTCTACCAAATATATGATGATGGCAAGAATGCAAGCGCCTTTGTGGGCTTCCCGGCGTATCAGCTCGACTTCATTCTTCCATTTCGGAATAGGCTATGCGATGAGTTCAAGACAACAACGGGGCTCAGTTCTTGGAAAACGCCAGACAGCCACTATGATATTGACGGGTGGATAATTCTTTTCAAAGTCGGGGATGCAAAAGTAATTGAGGGATTCTACTCAAAGCCTTGGCGGGGTTTATTTTCATGGCTCTTTCGCACTCGGTATTACCGAGAGCACAAAGCGGAGGAAAAGAAAGTTCGCGGACTAATAAATATCGACGTGGACACTAGTCACGATTACCCCCGCGTTGCCATTTACAGTTCGACCCACTCTGCGCAGTCGATTGCAAGTGCGATTACAAAGGTGGCTGAGTATCTTAACGTGAGCATTATAAAGTGCGACTTCAAGCACACAATGGCCGAAGTTCTAACATCAAATAGAGCCTATGGATGAGGCGAGGAGCGGATATTTATAGCGCCAAATCAATTCGAGATGGACGCTTGCGCGCTGCTGATATGAGGCGTTACTCGCAACGCTTCCCAAACAATTCCCCCGGCGACAGGCTTTCCGCACACCGCAACAGCGGCAGCAGCCCGCCCTGATTGTATTTCTGCGCGAGTTCCACCGCCGTCGAGCCACCCGCGACGCGCACGCCCGCATCCGCGCCCGCGCGCAGCAAGTGACGCACCACGTTGCGATGGCCTTGCAGGGTTGCCATCATCAACGGCGTATTCACCCGCGTGCTTCGTCCCTGCGCACCCGCATCCACGCGCGCGCCTTTTTCAAGCAAATAGCGCACGGCGTTGTCGCGCCCGGCATACGCGGCGTACGCCAGCGGGGTGTAGGCATCGGCGGTATTTTCAAGCGGCGCGCCCGCCTCCACCAGCAGGCGCAAGGCCTGATCGTGCTGCTGCGTTGAAGCCGTGATGCGCTCGCGGTCTTCTTCGGTGAAATAGGCGGCCAGCATCACCGCCGTATCGTTGTCGGGCGTGCGCACATTGAGATCGGCCTTGGCGGCGATCAGGTAACGCAGTACGTTAAGCGAGGCATGGCGCGCCGCCACCGTGATCATCGGTGTGGCGTCGTAACCGATTCCTGAAACGAGGTCATTGACGCCGATCACGCGTGCTTCCACTTGCGCGCGCACGGTGCGCACATCATCCAGCGCCACGGCATGGCTTAATCGCCCGCGATCAACGGCGCCGCCGGTTTGCGCGGTCACCGCGCGCGGAAAGCCGCCCGCCAGCATCAGCCAGCCGAGGAACAGGCAGCGCAGCGCAGCAACGCGGATTTCAGTTACACGCACCGCTAAACGTTAAACCGAAAGTGCATCACATCGCCATCCTTGACGATGTAATCCTTGCCTTCCAGCCGCATCTTGCCCGCCTCTTTCGCCCCGAGTTCGCCCTTACACGCGATGTAATCGTCAAAGCCGATCACTTCCGCGCGGATAAAACCTTTTTCAAAATCCGTGTGGATTGCGGCGGCGGCGCGCGGCGCGGTGTCGCCTTTGTGGATGGTCCACGCGCGCACTTCTTTCGGGCCGGCGGTGAAGTAGGTTTGTAATCCCATCAGCGCGTAACCGGCACTGATCACGCGATTCAGGCCCGGCTCGGTCATGCCGATATCGGCCAGGAACACCGCTTTGTCTTCGTCGCTCATGTCGGCGATCTCGGCCTCTATCGCGGCGCACACCGCGATCACCGGCGCATGCTCGGCTTCGGCGTATTTACGCACGGCGTCGAGATGCGGATTGTTTTCGAAGCCGCCTTCCTTGACGTTGGCCACGAACATCGCGGCCTTGGCGGTGATCAGGCACAGCGGTTTGATGATGGCTTTTTCTTCTGCGTAGAGATCGAGCGAACGCACCGGCTTGGCCTCGTTCAGCACTTTTTGGCATTTTTCCAATACAGCCACCATGCGCTGCGCTTCTTTGTCGCCACCGGCTTTCGCGAGCTTGGCGTATTTGGACATGTGCCGCTCGACCGCGGCCAGATCGGCGAGCGCGAGCTCGGTGTTGATGGTCTCGATATCGGACACCGGATCAATCTTGCCCGACACATGCACCACGTTTTCATCATCGAAACAACGCACCACGTGCGCGATGGCGTCGGTCTCGCGGATGTTCGCGAGAAACTGGTTGCCGAGGCCCTCGCCCTTGGACGCACCGGCCACCAGCCCGGCGATATCGACAAACTCCACCACGGCCGGCAGCAGTTTTTGCGGCTTGGCCAAATCGGCCAGTTTGGCGAGGCGCGCATCCGGCACCTCCACGATGCCCACGTTGGGCTCGATGGTGCAGAACGGATAGTTTTCCGCCGCGATGCCCGCCTTGGTCAGCGCATTGAACAGGGTGGATTTTCCGACGTTGGGCAGACCGACGATACCGCATTTGAGTGACATGGTTTTATCCGTAAAACTAGTTTTTAGTGTGTAACTTCAGCATCGCCGCTTCCATTTCGTCCGCGGCTATTTGCGGCCAAACATCCCACGCGCGAATCTCGGCTTTTTCAATAGCGTCCCGCTCTTCAGCGCGCGGCGCATGCAACACGTAATCCACCACCTCGCTTTCCGATGCCGCAGTGTCGCGCGGATGGCCGATGCCGATACGCAAACGCCAGAAATCCTGCGTGCCCAGATTCGCCGCGATACTTTTTAACCCATTGTGGCCGGACAGGCCGCCGCCGAATTTAAGCTTGACGCCGCCCGCCGGCAAATCGAGCTCATCGTGCGCGACGAGTATTTCTTTTGCGGCAATTTTGTAATAGCCCGCCAGCGCCGCCACCGCCTGCCCGGAGTTGTTCATGAAGGTTTCGGGTTTAAGCAGCCAGATATCACAACTGAGGTCGCCGTGGTCCGTGGCAATTTTTGCCACCGCGCCTTGATAGCGTGACTCGCGCCGGAGGGTTGCGCGCAACTGGGCGGCGATTCGATCCAGCCACCAGAAACCCGCGTTGTGGCGCGTTTTCTCGTACTTGGCTCCGGGATTTCCCAGTCCGACGATCAGCTTCATGCCGGCTCATCCATAAAAAAACCCGCCATATCGGGACGATACGGCGGGCGGAACGATACTGCACATGCGGAAACGATCAAACCGAAGTTACTTGCCGCCTTCTTTCTTGGCAGCGGGTTCTTTCTTCGGGGCTTCTTTCTTGACACCATCCTTGGTGCTGCCGCCGCCAGCGGCAGCAGCGTCTTCGGGCTTCTGACCAGTGATCTCGGTGGCCTTGGCCGGAACGTCGGTTTCCTCTGCAGGCGCTTCTTTCGGCAACTGCACGGTGACCACGCCGGGGTTCTCTTTTTTCCAGCGCGGGATCGGCTCCACGCCCTTGGGGAACGCGAGGTCGTTCACGTGCATCGAATGCGCCACTTGCAGATTGGTGACATCGACTTCGATGAACTCCGGCAGATCGCCCGGCAAGCACAGAATTTCCAGTTCGTTGATGATGTGTTGCACCACACCGCCGCCCGCCTTGACGCCCACGCAAATGTCGGCGTTGACAAAGTGCAGCGGCACTTTCATGTGTATTTTTTTGTTCTTGTCGACGCGCTGGAAGTCTACGTGCAGCGCAATCGGCTTGAACGGGTGCATCTGGAAATCGCGCAGCAGCGCGGGCGTTGTCACGCCATCCACGGTTAAATCGAGCACCGAGGCGTGAAACACTTCCACTTTAAGATGGCGCAACAGGGCAGCCTGATCGAGCTCCACTTTTTGCACCGGTTGGTCGGCCCCGTAAATAATAGCGGGGACGCGTCCCGTGTTACGCAGGCGGCGGCTCGCACTCGTGCCCTGTAGCGTACGCGGGTAAGCAGTTACAGCAATCTTCATTTGAATCTCCTGAAATTCGGAACGTCCGCGACCAGATCATTCCGGGGTTTAAAAACGCAATGTTGAGTGTTTAGTGTTGAATGTAAAGTTAACCGGAAAGCGCTGCTGTTAACTCAACACTAAACACTCAAAACTAAACACTGATTTCCCGCTACTCCACAAACAACGAACTAACCGAATCATCGGCGCTGATGCGACGCACCGTTTCGGCGAACAAGCCCGCGATCGACAGCACACGAATACGTTTGCAGGCCTTGGCATCCTCGCGCAGCGGAATGGTATCGGTCACCACCAGTTCATCCAGTTCCGAATTACTGATGCGCTCGATGGCCTTGCCCGACAATACAGGGTGCGTGCAATACGCCATCACTTTCGATGCGCCGCGTTTTTTCAGCGCGGCGGCAGCTTCGCACAACGTGTTGGCGGTATCCACCATGTCATCAATGATGACGCAGTTGCGGCCTTCGATCTCGCCGATGATGTTCATCACGGTCGCCACGTTCGGGCGCGGCCGGCGTTTATCGATGATCGCGAGATCCGCCTCCAGACGCTTGGCCAGCGCCCGCGCGCGCACCACACCACCGACGTCAGGCGACACCACCACCAGCTCCTCGTAATTCTTTTTCCACACATCAGAGAGCAACACTGGGCCGGAGTAAATATTGTCCACCGGGATATCGAAAAAGCCTTGTATCTGCTCCGAGTGCAAATCCATCGTCAGCACGCGATCCACCCCCACGGTGGTGAGCATGTTCGCCACCACCTTGGCGGTGATCGGCACCCGCGCCGAACTGGGCCGCCGGTCCTGCCGCGCGTAGCCCATATACGGAATCGCCGCGGTAATACGTCCGGCCGAGGCGCGCTTCAAGCCATCGACCATCACCAGCAATTCCATCAAGTTGTCGTTGGTCGGCTGGCAAATCGATTGCAGCACGAACACATCGCGGCCACGTACGTTTTCGAGTATCTCGACCATCACTTCGCCGTCGGAAAAGCGCCCGACCTTGGCGCGCCCCAGCGTGACGTGCAAATGGCCGGCGACATCCGCAGCCAACTGCGGAATCGAGTTACCGGTAAAGACCATCAGACGATCAAGCATCGCGGCGCGACTCCGATTCGTGACTTAGCAACGCTGAAAATTCTGGCTGGGGAGGTAGGGCTCGAACCTATGAATGCCGGAATCAAAATCCGGTGCCTTACCACTTGGCGACTCCCCAAAAACTACTTTAAAAACAAATGTTTACGATAAATCTACTCAGCCAACCCACGCAGCGGATGACGCTGCAAGCCCTGCGCTACGAAGCCTTGCATGTCCGCCGACAGTTGCGCGATCACTTGCCGTGCTTCACTTTCACTGCCGAACGCCGCGAAAACACACGCGCCGGACCCGGTCATCAACGCCGGCGCGAATTTCGTCAGCCACGCCAGATGCCGCGCCACTTCCGGGTAATACCGCACGACAAGCGGCTCTAAATCGTTGCCAAGAGCCATGACCGCAGAGGAAACTACCGCGTCAGTAAAGCCTTGTATTGTAACCTTTTGGGAGTCCCGTTTCAAATCAGGGTGGCTGAAAACGGTAGCCGTGGACACCGCCACCGGCGGGCACAACACCACGTACCAAGCCGGCGGCAAGTCAATGGCCTGAAGCTGCTCGCCGATGCCTTCGGCGAGCGCGTTTTCACCCAACACAAACACGGGCACATCCGCGCCTAATTTAACCGCTAAATCAATGAGTTGCGTTCTAGTCAGCGCAGTTTTCCACAGTCGGTTCAGCACCAGCAAGGTGGTGGCGGCGTCCGAGCTGCCGCCGCCCAGCCCGCCGCCCATCGGCAGGCGTTTTTCCAGCAGAATGTCCGCCCCCAACCGCGTGCCGCTGGCCTGCTGCAACGCCTTGGCGGCACGCACACAAAGGTCCGCCGCAGCCGGCACGCCCGGCACATCATTCGCGCGCGTGATCTCGCCGTCGGCGCGCAGACGAAATCGCAGTTCGTCGCAATGGTCGATAAAGCGAAACACCGTCTGCAACAAGTGATAACCGTCGCTGCGCCGCCCCACCACCCGCAGCATCAGGTTGAGTTTCGCGGGCGCCGCATAAGGATCGGAAAAACCATTCATGACGCGTCACCGGGTGATGAATACATCCTGACTGGCGTCATCGGCCTGCGATGCGCGCCGCCATTGGTCGATCACCAGCCGGATGGTCTGCGCGTCACTCGTGACTTCCACGCGCCGCGGCAGGCCCCCGTATTCCGGATCGGCGGAGTACTCATAACCCACGCGCCAGCCGTCCTGCGTCATGCGTGCTATGCGCCCGGCGCCGTCGCGCTCGACGATTTCGGCGGCGCCATGCGGCGCTGGCGCGGCGCGCAACCAATGTTGCAGACGGGCGAGCGGCAATTCCCAACCCAGCCCGCGTTTGGTCAGCGACTCGACGCTAGCGCCGTGATATTGGGTTTGATCGGTGGCGGTGATCGTCGCGCCGCTACGATCCTCGCGCAGATGCGCCAGTGTCTGCCCGGTCGGCGTCATCAGCCACAGCTCGTCGGACTCCGCCGCATGCTGCCAGCGCACATTGGAACTGAACGATTTGCCGTCGTAGCTGACCAGCACCCGGCCCAGCACGTCAAACGGTTCGGCGCGCGAACCCGCCTCCCGCGGCGGCAACGCCGCGCACGCCCCCAGTAATAACAACACACAGACGGCGCCGAGCGAATATATCGCTCTCCCAAAACTCATTTAGCGGCAGCGGGCAGCATCGACGGCGCAAGGCGTTTAAGCGTGCCCTGCAGGGTTTCGTTGGCAGGGTGTCCCTTGAGCAGATCGCTCCATATTTTGCGCGCCTCGTCGCGCTGGCCGTCGGCCCACAACACTTCGCCCAGATGCGCGCCCACGTCGGCGTCCTGCCGCAGCGCAAACGCGCGGCGCAACTCTTTTATCGCCTCGGCGCGCTGTCCCATGCGAAACAGCACCCAGCCGAGGCTGTCGATGATATAGGCGTCCTGGGGTGCTAATTCCAGCGCTTTTTCGATCAGCTTGCGCGCTTCCGGCAAGCGCTGATTGCGATCCGCCAACGTGTAGCCCAGCGCGTTGTAGGCGTGTGCGTGATCGGGCTGCAACTCCACCACGCGCTTTAGATTGCGCTCAAGCACGTCGATACGATCGAGCTTCTCCGCGATCATCGCCTGATCGTACAGCAGATCCACCGAATCCGGCGCGCCTTCGAGTGATTTGCCGAGCAGATCGTAGGCATCCTTGTAGGCCTGCGACTCGCGCAGCAGATTCGCTTCTGCCTGCACCAACTGAATGCGCTGCGCGTCGTTGCGCGGCGTGATCGATTGCAAATGCTTGCGCGCCTCGTCCATCTTGCCCTGCTTCATCAGCACGCCGCTGTAACGTGCCTGCGCGCCCATATAGCGCTCGCCGGCGGCGACGCCGCCATACCACTTGAGCGCCTCGTCGTACTGCTTGCGCTCTTCGGCAATCTGCCCCAGCGACAACCAGATGAGATCCGGCTCTTTGTGGCCCGCCGCCAGCGCGCCTTTCAGATGTTTTTCCGCTGCGTCAAAATCGTTCGACTGCAACGCCAGCATCGCCACCGTCATTGATAGTTCCGCGTTCTTCGGCGCGGTAGCGACCAGCATCTCGAATTGCACGCGCGCCTCGGCCTGACGCTTTTCGGTGACCAGCAGCCGCGCGTAGTTCAACCGCACGTCGTTAGCCTTCGGAAACCGTTTGAGATAGTCCTCAAAAAAAGTCAACGCCTCGGCGTTCGAGCGGCGTTGCAGCGCCTGCGCCTGGAACAATGCGGCAATTTCGAGCTCGGGCTTGATGCCCAATGCCGCGCGCGATTCCGCCAGCGACAGATCGGTATCATTGGCATTCCACGCCGCCTGCGCCACCGACAGGCGCACTTCGGCCACCTCGTTGTACGGGCGCGCCAGGGTGCGCAGCAAGTCCACTACCGCTTTTTTATCCTTGTGCCGTCCGAGCAATTGCGCGAGTTGCACGAAGTTCGGCCCGACGTTCGTTTTGTCAACGGCCAGCCATTGTTCGAGATGCGGGCGCGCGTCACTCAGTTGCTCCTGACCTACCAGCAACGCCGCCATCACCTGACGCGCCTGCGGCGAATTCGGATCGGCCTTCTGCCAGATACTGGCGGCTTCCAGCGCCTCTTTTTGCAGGCGCGCATTCCAGGCCATTTCGGTGGCGCGCTGCGCGACGCGCGGATCGCGCGTTTCGCGCGCCACTTCCAACAATGCCTGCACCGCGACTTGCGGTTGTCCGCGTTGAAGTGCGATTTCGCCCAGCATCAGTTTGTACATCAGCTCCGCCGAGAGCTCCACTGCGGGCAGATTCGCCGGCGGCACAGGCTTGCCGCGCGGCATTACTTGGATCGACGGCGCCTGCGCGGAGGCGGGAACCGCAAGCAGGCATGCGACGGACAATACCGCAGCTCGACACCAGTGCGCACGCAGGGCTAGTAATGAGGTCATAGGTGTGCGGCTTTCCGCGGTGGCAATTGAAAAAGTGAATGAAAAAGCGAAATAAGCAAATGATTATTTAGGGATTTTGACGGGTTTGTCTTCATTAAGTTGCACAGTTTAGGTATATTTCGCACTCACCACAAGCGCCCCTCATTCACCACGCGTATCGATGACATTGCCCCCGGAATCCGCACACGTATCCCCGGTAACACTATCCGCCCGCGGACTGTCGCGCCGCTTCGGTAGCCATGCGGCGGTTGATGGTGTCGATCTGGAGTTACGGCGCGGCGAAATACTCGGATTCCTCGGCCCCAACGGCGCGGGCAAGACCACCACCATGCAGATGCTCACCGGCAACCTCGCGCCGACCACCGGCTCGGTCACGGTCTGCGGCGCCGACCTGCTTGAAACGCCCGTCAAGGCCAAGGCGCATATCGGTTATCTGCCGGAGACGCCACCGCTGTATCGCGATCTTAACGTCGGCGAATATCTCGATCTGGTGGCGCGCTTGCATCGCGTGCCCGGCACAAAACGGCGCGCGGCGGTGGACAAAGCGCAGGCGCGCTGCGGCCTTGCCGATGTCAGCCGCAAGCTGATCGGCACGCTCTCCAAAGGCTATCAACAGCGGGTGGGTATCGCGCAGGCCATCGTGCATGAACCCGATGTGATTATTCTCGATGAACCCACCGTCGGCCTCGATCCCAATCAGATCCGCGACATCCGCGCGCTGATCCGCGAGCTCGGCGGCACGCACAGCGTTATTCTGTCCACGCACATCCTGCCTGAAGTCGAAGCCATCTGCGACCGCGTGCAGATCATGCATCACGGCAAGCTGGTGTATAGCGACACCATCGCCGCACTGAAACAGTTTCACAGCGGACGCGTGCTGCTGGTGGGGCTGAATCAGCCGCCCGCGATGAATGAATTGGCGGCGATACCCGGCGTTACGCGCGCGGAAGCCGCGGGTGAGAATCTGTTTCGCGTGCATATCGCCGCGGGTACGGACCCCACGGCGCGGATTGTCGCGCTGGCCGCCGAGCGGCAATGGGGCTTGCACCAAATCGCGCCCGCGCAAACCAATCTCGAAGACGTGTTCGTCAATCTCACCACGCGCGACATCACCGATGGAGAAAAAGCCGCATGATTTTCACCATCGCCGGCAAGGATCTGAAATCGCTATTCACCTCGCCGATTGCGTGGGTGGTGCTGACGTTTGTGCAACTCATCATCGGTTACGGTTTTCTCAAGAGTTTCGATGACTTTATGCAGTTGCAGCCGCAATTGATACGCCTGCCCAGCCCGCCCGGTTTCACCGAGCTGGTGGCGGTGCCCACTTTTGCCACCACGGCGGCCATCATGTTGTTCGCGGTGCCGCTGCTGGCGATGCGCATGATCGCCGAAGAACGCCGCAATCAGACCATGGTGCTGCTCACCTCGGCGCCGATTTCGATTGTGGATATCGTGCTCGGCAAATTCTGCGCGCTGATGGGCATGCTGCTGATAATCGTGGCGCTGATTGCGCTGATGCCGCTGTCGCTTTCTGTCGCCACCCGGCTGGATTACCGGCTGATCGGCAGCATCGTGTTCGGGCTCGCGCTGATGGCGGCTGCGTTTTCGGCGGTAAGCCTGTATGTCTCCAGTCTGACCACGCACCCCATGGTCGCGGCACTGGCCGCGTTCGGCGCGCTGCTCGGCATGGTGCTGATGGGCGAAAACGTGGCCGACAACCTGCAAACGCGCGGCCTCGGTTTGCTGGCGACGTTCGCGCAGGTGTTTTCACCGGTGAAAAATTTTGAACCGCTGGGCAAGGGCATGATCGACAGTTACGCGATGGCGTGCCTCGTTTTGTTGACGGTGTTGTTTCTCGCGCTCACCGTGCGCCAGTTGGAAGCACGCCGTTTGCGCGGGTAATTGATGATATGAACATCTCACGCAAAATACGCTGGCAATTGTTGGCGCAAGGCAGCGCGTTCGTGGTGCTGCTGCTGGCGGCGACGGCGCTGCTGTCGTGGGTGGCGCGCGAGTACCGCACGGAATGGGATGTCACCGCCAATGCGCGCAACACGCTCGCGCAAAGTTCGCAGGACGCGTTGCGGCAACTCGATGGCCCCATCAGCGTGACCGCCTATGCCATCGCGCAGGACGGCGGCAGCAATCTGCACAAACTGATACAGGAAAAAATGCGCCCGTGGCAGCGTGTGAAGCCCGACATTGCACTAACGCTGGTGGACCCGCGCGACGACCCGAAGCGTGCCAACGCCGCCGGGCTGCGCTCACCCAACGAGCTGGTGATCGAATACAAAAAGCGCACCGAGCACCTGCCGCTGGGCGAATTCAACGAACAAAATTTCGTCAATGCGCTGATCCGCCTGTCGCGCACCAGCAACGCCGTGGTGTATTGGCTCGACGGCCACGGCGAACGCAAACTCGATGGCGTCGCCAATCATGATCTCGGCGAATTCGGCCGCCAGTTGCAGCTCAAGGGCTACAAGCTGTCGAGCCTCAATCTGTCCATCGCGCAGGACGTGCCGCGCAATGCCGCGGCGCTGATCATCGCCAGTCCGCAGACGGATTTGCAGGAACCCGAAGTCGCGACGATACGCCGCCACGTCGAAGCAGGCGGCAATCTGATGTGGCTGATTGATCCGGAACCCCTGCGCGGGCTCGATCCCATCGCGGAGTGGCTCGGTCTCGTGCTGACACCCGGCACCGTGGTCGATACCGCACTCAAACCGCGCAGCGGCCCGCCGATACTGGCGGTGGGCGCCAACTACGCGCGTCATCCGGTCACCGTCTCGTTTCGGCTGAACACACTGTTTCCCGGCAGCCGCCAGATCGGCACGGTGGAACCCGCAGAGCGGGAGGGCTGGCGCATGACGCCGCTGGTTGAAGTCGCGCAACGCGGCTGGGTGGAAACCGGCAAGCTCGACGACAAGCCGGTGTTCGACAAGGATCGCGATCTGCCCGGCCCGGTGAATATCGCCACGGCGTTCGAGCGCACGGCGAACGACCGCCAGCAACGTGTGATCGTGGTGGGCAACGGCAATTTTTTGTCGAATTCGTTTCTCGGCAACGGCGGCAATCTGCAACTCGGCGTGGCGATGCTGAGTTGGCTTTCCGGCGACGACAAATTCGTCTCCATCCCGCCGCGCCCGGCGGCCGATGTGCAAATCAACATCGATCAGATGACGCTGTACCTGATCGCGTTTACGTTCCTGCTGGTGTTGCCGCTGGCGTTTGCGATCACCGGTGTTGTGGTGTGGTGGCGGCGGCGTAAAGCGGTTTAGAGATTCATGCGCAAAAGCTGGATCACCCTCGGCGCGCTATTCGCCGGCGTTATCGCGCTGGGATTGTTTGTGTGGCTAAAGCCGCCGAAACCACCCGCGGCAAGCTACGCGTTGTCCACGATGAAATCCGCCGACGTGCGCGCCGTGCGTGTGCTGCGTAAAGGCAAACCGCTGGCCGTGCTCGAAAAAACCCCTGCGGAATGGATACTGACCGAACCCATAAAGGCGCCCGCCGAAGAATTTCAGGTACTGCGGCTGATTGCCATACTGGATGCCAAAAGCGCGCAGCAGTATCCGGCGACGGATCGCGCGAAATTTGAACTCAATGCGCCGCAAGCCGAAATCGTCATCAACGGTCAAAGCTTCGCCTTCGGCGCGATCAACACGGTGACGCGCGAACAATATGTGCTGACGGAAAACCTGATTTTTCCACTGGCGCTGAACTTCGGCGCCGCCGTTCCCGCGGACGCCGCAGCGTTGTTGCGCAAAAGCGTGCTGGCGCCGGGCGACGTGCCGGTGCGCTTTGAATTCGCCACGTTCAGCCTTGAATACCAAACCCAAAAGTGGGTGGCCACGCCCCCGGCGGGCGAGCTGTCGCAGGACGATTTCAACCGCTGGGTCGCGCAATGGCGTGAAGGCAGCGGGCTACGTACGGAGCTCGGCGCCAGTCAGGCAAAAACACCCAAACCCATCGGCAACGTTCTCATCACCCTGAAAAGCGGCGGCAAAGTGTCGCTCGAAATCATGCAAAGCGAACCGGAGTTGATCGTGCGCCGCGCTGACTTGGGGTTGCAGTTTGTGTTTACCGGCGACATCGGCAAACCAATGCTCGCGCCGCCCGCCGCACGGAAGTAGATAATAAGTATATGTTTTTAAACAATAATTTGTAACGCATGCCGGAGCTGCCCGAAGTCGAAACCACGCGCCGCGGCCTTATCGCGGCAATGGAAGACGTGCGCATAAATCACGCGGTGGTGCGCGAGCGGCGCATGCGGCAACCGGTTTCACGCGCGCTGCCGAAATGCGTGGAAGGTCTGACGATACGAGCGCTCAATCGCCGCGCAAAGTATCTGTTGATTGATTGCGGCACGGGCACGCTGATCGTGCATCTCGGCA
>CAMDDY010000094.1 GCA_945893125.1 Bordetella parapertussis | reverse complement strand
AGCGATGCGATGCGTGAGATTGCCAATGGCGAACGACAGCGAATCCGGACGCGCCTTTATTGCATCCACCATCTCTTTGCCGGTTTTGAGCGGATGATCCGAGCGCACGGCAAAGATGTAATCGTCGCTCATCAAGTAAGCCACCGGCGTGAAATCGGTATAGGTAAACGCCATGCGGCCGGTGATGTGGTTGCTCAATAAAGCCGGGTTGGCAAAGCTCAAGTAGTGCGCGTCGCCCGCGCGGCCACGCAGATAGGTGTAACCAATCGCCTGCTCGCCGCCCGGCCGATTGACCAGCGCGCTGGTCACCGGCACCAGCTTCAAATCATGCCACAGCTTGTGTATCACGCGCGCGGTGGTGTCGAGAGAAGAACCTTGCGAATTCGGTATCGTTATCTCGACGTGGCGTTGCGGTGTCCAGTTTTGCGCCAAAGCGGGTTGCGCAAACACCCATGCGACACACGCCGTCAGCGTGATGGCCGGCAAGTTAAACAGTGGACACATGGATGCCTCCATTCGCAAGTCCGATGTGATAGTCGGGGCGCCTGCCACTGCCTTCTACTTGAACTTGGGCGGCGGCTTGGAGAGCTTGCCCTGGATGAATTCCTGCAATGAAATGCGCCCATCGCCGTTGCTGTCGATACGCGCAAAATCGTGGTCAACGGGCCCGCGCCCGCGCGCTTCGTCCGGCGTGATAAAACCGTCGCCATTGGCATCGATGCGCGCAAAAGTCTGCGCCATTTGTTGCTCAAAGCCATCCGGCCCGCCCACATCGGGCCGAGGCGGCGGGCGATCGTCGCGTTCCGGCGCCTTGGCAGGCCCCGGCGTTGGCGCGGGCGGCGTCACGGGCGGCGTCACGGGCGGCGCGCGTTTTTCGTCGGCGGCCGCGGCGCGCTTTGCTTCCCCTGCGGCGGCAATGCGCTCGCGCGCCGCGCGCTCTTCGTCCAGCTTGCGCAGCGCTGCTTCGCGATCGGCGGCGCGCAGCGCGGCTTCGTCACGATCCGCCACGCTGCGTTCTTTTGCCTGTAACAAAGCTTCTCGCTCCTCGATGCGGCGCTGATCGGCCTGCCGCTGCTGATCCGAGCGGCGCTCCAATTCGATGCGCGCCGCGTCCTGCTTCTCGATGGCTTTAGCTTCGCGTTGCGTGTACCACGCCCGTCCGCCCATGAGCACTACCAACACGGCCAGCCCCACACCCGCCCAATGCCACGGGGATGTGGGCGATGCAGGCTCACGCGCCCCGATTCCCGGATAAGTCGCGGTGCGCCGCGATGACGGCACATTTGCCGCCGCCACGGGCGTCCCGCCCGGCACAATGGTGGTGTGCGCCGATACCGGCGCGGTAACCTCGCGCGTGAGCAGCGGCACGGTGGCTTTGCCTTGCAGCGCGCGCCGCCATAGATCGACGCTGGCGGGGCGCTGTTTTTCATCGAGCGCGAGCGCCCAATCCACCGAGCGCAAAGCGGGTTCGCTGATGCGGCCCTTGAGCAGCGCGAGCTTGCTGGGCACGGTGTCGTTGCGTAACCGGCTGACCGCGTCGGGCGGGTTTTCATTGGTAAACACGCGATACAGCACGCCGCCCATGGCATAAATGTCCGACCAGGGACCCTGATTGCCGTCGCCGGAATACTGTTCCAGCGGCGCGTAGCCCGGTGTCAATACCGCGGTGAGGCTCTTGGTGGAACCGTTCACCGCCTGGCGTGCCGCGCCGAAATCCAGCAGCACCGGACTGCCGTTGGCGCGGATGTAAATATTCGCCGGCTTGATATCGCGATGCAGAAAGCCGGTTTCATGCACCGCCTGCAACCCTTCGAGCAGCGGCATGACGATTTCCTTGACGCGCGCTTCGACGGGATGCGGCTCGCGCTTCAATAACTGCGTGAGCGATTCGCCGTTTTCGTAATCCATCACCATGTAGCCGGTGGCGTTGGCCTCGAAGTAGCGATTCACCCGCACGATGTGAGCATGGCTGAATTTCGCCAGCGTGCGCGCTTCCTGCAAGAAGCGATCGAGACCCCACTGGTAACCGAGATCCGAATCAGTGTTCACCGGAACCACGCCGCCATCGAGCGCGCGCAACGCAAGATCAGATGGGAAATATTCCTTGATCGCCACGTGCTTGTCGAGATTGGTGTCCGTGCAAAGATACGTCATGCCGAAACCGCCCGCGCCGAGTATCGACTCGACGCGGTATTCGAGCAGCATGGTGCCGATGGCGAGCGCGTTGCGGTAAGTGGCAGTGGCGGACACGGGCAGTGTGGCGGTTACGATGAATAAGAATAATACGCGATCCGCTCATTCTTGTTCGCGGGCTTCGCATCATGTCGCGGGCTACGACCCATCCCGCGCCGGAATGTTTTGCCCGCCGTGTGGCAGGGCTTAGTCAGGATACGCGTCGAATTCAACCGCATCAGCCGGACAGCCCAGCGCCTGAGCCATGCGATTAAGGGAGTCATCGGTGAGCGCGACCACCTGATAGTCGGCCTCGATGCCCTTTGCCGAGAGAAATGATTTTGCCGAGGCATCGGACGTCCAGGTGACAATCAGTGCCGGCGTATCGCTGCCAACCTGGCGGCTGACGGGGAAGCCGTCAGCCTTGCTGATAATTGCAAACATGCTTCAGGTCCTCCGGTTCGACAATGGGGTGTTGTGTTTATGGCTGACAGTGACGGCGCGGCGCGCAAATGACAGTCGAAAAATAGCAAATAACCGCCGCCAACGCCACTATTCGCCGCGACTATCCCCGTCCGGCGGTGCACGAAGCCGGCAAAAGCCGTAAGTTATAATTCCAAGTGCCTAGTTGCGCGGCCTTCCCGATCCCCTCTCGTAGCGAATCCATGGACTTCAAACTCACATCCGAGCAGCAGCAATTTTGCGACTCCGTCAGCGGCTTTGCGCAAAAACACCTGAAAGCCGGCGCGCTGGCGCGGGCGCACGAGGCCGAGCATCCGTGGGATGTGGCCAAGCTGATGGCGGAACAGGGTTTGATGGGCATCGCATTCCCCGAGGCCGATGGCGGGCAGGGCGGCTCGCTGATGGACGCGATACTCGCGATTGAAGCGGTGACCGAAGCCTGCCCGCGCAGCGCGGATGTGATTCAAGCCGGTAACTTCGGCCCGGTGCGCGTGCTGGCCGAATACGGCACGCCAGATCAGAAAAAACGTTATCTTGACAAAATTCTGCGCGGCGAGTCGGTGATCTGCGTCGGCATGACCGAGCCCGACGCCGGCAGCGCGGTTACTGATCTCACCACCAGCGCCACGCCCGACGGCGAGGGTTATCGCATCAACGGCGTGAAAGTGTTTCAGACGCACGCCACCATGGCCGAAGTCATGCTGACCTATGTGCGCTTCGGGCCGGGTGTCGGCGGCATCGGCTCGGTGTTGATTCCGCGCACCGCGGAAGGCTTCAAGCAAGGCAAGGCGGCGAAGTTTTTCAATGGCGAGGAATGGGTGCAGACCTATCTGGACAACGTGTATGTCGGCCCGGAAAACGTGCTGTTGAAAGAAGGCGGTTTCAAAAAACAAATCGCGGGGTTTAACGTCGAGCGCATCGGCAACACGACACGCTCGCTGGCGTTCGGGCGTTACGCCTACAACGTGGCGCGCGAATGGGCGATGACGCGCAAACAGTTCGGACGGTTGCTGTGCGAGTTTCAGGGCATCCAGTGGAAATTCGCCGACATGAAAATGAAGCTCGATGCCGGGCAACTGTTGATCTATCGCGCGGCGGCGAATGCGGTGAATGGCATTCCATCTGCCGAAGATACCGCGATCGCCAAGGCGTTTTGTAATCAGGCGGGCTTTGATTGCTGCAACGAAGCGATGCAGATCATGGGCGGCATCGGCTACACCACCGAGACGCTGGTGGAATATTGCTTCCGCAAATGCCGCGGCTGGATGATCGCCGGCGGCTCGATCGAGATTTTGAAAAACCGCATCGCCGAAAGTATTTTCGAGCGCGCGTTTTCGCAGCGCCCAACGAAATCTAAATAGTTGTTTAAAAACAAATAGTTATGAACAACCCTCTTGATATACTCCGGCAACAAATCTTCTCCCCACATTCGGTCGCGCTGATCGGCGCATCCAGCGACGCCAGCAAAAACACCTCGCGCCCGCAGCGTTACATGCGCAAGTATGGTTACGCGGGAAAATTGTTTCCGATCAATCCGGGGCGCGATGAAATTTTTGGTGAAAGGGCCTATCCCGATGTGACCGCGGTGCCGGACGAGATTGATCACGCGCTCATCATGGTGCCGGCAAAGATGGTGAAGAAGGCGCTCGAACAATGCGTGGCGAAAAAAATCCCGGTGGTGACGATTTACACCGACGGCTTTGCCGAAGTGGGCGCGGAAGGCCGCGCCATGCAGGAGGAACTGCAACGCATCGCCAAGGCGGGCGGTGTGCGCCTGATCGGGCCGAACTGCATTGGCCTCTTTAGCAGCCAGACGAATCTCGCGCTGTCGGTGAACGCCGTGCTGGAAAATCTCGATATCAAACCCGGCCCGATCGCCGTGGTGTCGCAAAGCGGCAGTATGACCGGCGGCCTGCTGTCGCGCGGACTGGGGCGCGGGGTCGGCTTTTCCAAACTGGTGTCGGTGGGCAACGAGGCGGACATCGCGCTGGGTGAATTTGCCGACATGCTGGTGGACGACCCGCATACCAAGGCGATTCTGTTGTTCATGGAAACCTTGCGCGACGCCGAGCATCTCGCGCGCGCGGGCAAGCGTGCCTACGCGGCGGGCAAACCGATAATTGCGTTCAAGCTCGGCCGTTCGGAAATCGGGCAGGATTGCGCGGCCTCGCACACCGGCGCGATGGCGGGCTCGGACGAAATGGCGGATACGTTCCTGAAAGCCCACGGCATACTGCGCGTGGATCATCTGGAAACGCTGTTCGAACTGCCGCCGATGATCATGGGCAAAAAACCGCGCAAGACCCATCGCGTGGCGATCATGAGCACCACCGGCGGGGGTGCCGCCACGGTCGCGGATCGTCTCGGCACCCTGGGCATCGATGTCGTCGGGCCGACGCAGCAAGTCATCGACAATCTGAAAAAGAATCACAACATCACCATCAGCAGCGCGCGCGTCACCGACTTGACACTCGCCGGCGCAAAAAAGGAAATCTACAGCGCCGTGCTGAATGAACTGCTGGCGTCCGACCACTGCGATCTGGTGATCCCGATAGCCGGCAGCTCGGCGCAGTTCCACCCGCAGATCGCGGTGTCACCCATGGTCGAAGCCGACCCGCGCGACAAAATCATCGCGGCGTTCTTGGCACCCCATGCCGACAAGTCGCTGAACCTGCTGTCCGAGGCCGGCATCGCGGGCTTTCGCACGCCGGAATCCTGCGCCGACGCGATACGCGCATGGCGCGACTGGACCGCGCCGCAAACGCAGCCGGCCATCGACACGGCTCGTGTCAACGAAGCAAAGAAATTACTCGCGGCTGCCGGCACCAAACAGTTGAACGAATTCGATGCCTGCCGCGTATTTGCCGCGCTGGGTGTGGCGCAAGCCGCCACCGCCGTTATCAAATCGGCGGATCAAGCAAGCGATGCCGCGAACATGGCATTCCCGGTGGTGGCAAAAATTCTATCGCCCGATATCGCGCACAAAACCGATGCCGGCGGCGTGGTACTTAACATTGCGGATGCCGTCGCGCTGAAAACCGCCGCGCGCGATATTCTTGAACGTGTCGGCAAAAAACACCCGCAAGCCAAACTCAACGGCATCCTTGTGCAGCGCATGGAAAAAGGTTTGGCCGAAGTGATCCTCGGCTTCAAACGCGATCCGCAAGTGGGACCGGTGGTGGTGCTCGGCATTGGCGGCGTGCTCGCCGAAATCTACAAGGATTTCGCCGCGCGTCTCGCGCCGGTAAGCGTGGAAGATGCCGCGAAAATGATCGAGCAGGTGAAGGGGCTGGCGCCGATACGCGGCTATCGCGGCATGACCAAGGGTGATTGCGCGGCGCTGGCTAAAACGGTGAGCGCCTTTTCTCAAATCGCGTATATTGACAGCATTGCCGAAGCGGAAATCAATCCGTTGATCGTCAAGTGCGAAGGCGAGGGCGTGGTGGCGGTGGATGGGTTGATCGTGCAGGGGTAATGTCGCAATTCAATTGGTTTTAATGACTTTTAAAGGCTAGCAGTGGTGATAGTAAAAGACCTGATCCGGTCGAGGCGCGCATCCATCGGCCCCCTCCATACCGCATCTAAAGGCGCGCGTGCGGCAGTCAATCGGGTGGTTGCAGAAACACCGCTGGTCCCCTACCGTGACACGGTGTCGCGTGAGCAGTATGAATTGCCGCTGCCGCATACGATAGAGCGCGGCTCGAAACCGGTCGCCAAGGCCGCCGACACTCCCGGCGAAACGGGCTACCGAGCGCGGCAAGCGCTCTTCGAGAAATACGCCGACAAACTCGCGATCAACACCGAACTGTCGCGCGCCCTAGTCTCTTTTCAGGCTAATAAGACGCAGCCGGTCTACCGTTGGTTTAAGTACAAAGAGGCTTTTTCGACCGAGTTCGCGCAGTGGATACTTGCGAAATTCCGCCCGCGCACAACACGAGTGCCCATAGTGCTTGATCCATTCGCCGGGGGCGGCACTACGCTACATACAGCAGCAAAGCGTGGATGGCAGTCGATAGGCATAGAATTGCTGTCGCCTGCCGTTGCCGCAATTCAGGCGCGCACGTTAGCGACACAAATTGATGTGGATCGCTTCAATCGTGCGGTGAATCCTGTCGCCAAGATCGATTGGCGCCGTACCTGTGAAGGGCATTCTTATTTGAGGCACCTGCGAATTACGCAAGGAGCCTACGCGCCTGAGACCGAAACGGCACTCGCCAACTATTCAAGTTATGTAGCGCGCATACGCGACCCGAATACGCGCGAATTAATGCGCTTTGCGGCAATGTGTGTATTGGAGGAAATCAGCTACACCCGCAAGGACGGGCAATACCTTCGATGGGATTCGCGCAGCCCAAGAGATTTGCGTTCGCAGTTTAACAAGGGCGCAATCAGTGACTTTCCTACAGCGATAGCGAGGCAGTTACAGATGATGGCCGCTGACTTGGCGCGGCGGGAAGACGTGCGGATAGTTCCGCCGACGCTGACGCAGGGATCCCTGCTCGAAAAACTGCCCGCGTTACGCGCCCACAGTGTTGACTTGATATTGACGTCACCCCCCTATTGCAACCGCTACGATTACTCACGAACCTACGCGTTGGAACTGGCGTATCTGGGTTGCACCGAGGAGGAAATTTCCCGATTGCGGCAAACACTTTTATCTGCAACTGTAGAAAACAAGAGCAAACGAGACGCGCTACGGGAAATGTACCGCGCGCTGAAGCGGTCTGAAGATTTCGTTCAAGCCGAACGCGTTTTTGATGCACAGGCCGCGTTGCATGAAGCGCTGGGCCATCTTAATGGCGCGCGCGCCCGGGAGGAATTGAACAACGCCAACATCCCGAAAATGATCGCAAATTACTTTTTCGAGATGAATATCGTCGTGCGAGAATTCGCGCGCGTGCTGCGCAAGGGTGGGCGGGTAGTAATGGTCAACGATAACGTGCAGTACCACGGCGAGGAAATTCCGGTTGATTTAATTCTGTCCGAATTTGCCGACGCTGCAGGCCTTGATACCGAATCAATCTGGGTGTTAGGGCGCGGCAAAGGAAACAGCAGCCAGCAGATGGGCGTGCATGGGCGCAATGAACTCCGAAAATGTGTGTATGTCTGGAGTAAACGCTGACCATGGCAAAGACCGGATTGTCCGAAGAACTACGCACGCGCTACCTTGATCGAGCAAAACTGTTCTGGAAATTTGTTCGCGACGCAAAGTTTGGCGAGTTGCAAAAACTCGCACGAAAATCATCGTGGTCGCAATTGAAATGGCAATGGAAAACGCTAGGTGTTACCACCGCCGCCCGCAAGGCCGCCGAGAACCTTGGTTTTGTGCCGAGCGAAGTGTTTGCGCATCCCGAGGCCATCGAGCAGGTGCCGGAATTGTTCGATTACTACCGCATGCTCGCCTGTTTACCGGCAAAGGGGTTGAGTCAGATTTTTTCTGGGGCAGCAGATCGCTCGATGGAAGCAAAATGCGCGCGCCTTAATTCAATGATCGGGGAATTGCTTGAAACCGCGTATGAACTACCGCCGGATCGCATTCTGCATACGCTTTATGCCGAGGCCGGAAGCGAATGGCAGGGCACATGGGTAAATCGGATCGGCCAAGCAGCAGCGCTCGCCGTTGAAGCAGTCATTATCGAGTACATTGAAGCCAAGAAACTCACGATTGCACCTAAGGCTGCCACCTCGATTAAAGACGGAAAATTCGTTCTGAAGAGCGGTACCACCATTCAATTTGGTAGCGAACCCGACGTTGAGTTCCGCGCGAAGGATGGCGCATTACGTTGTGTTATTGAAATCAAAGGTAGCGCGGATCGCGCTGGTGCGCAGACGAGGTTGGGCGAGACTAAAAAATCATTCGCAAAAGCCAAAAGAGAAAACCAGCATTGCATAACCATATTCATGCCTAGCGTACTCACGTCGGCGGTTGAGGCGCAACTGAAAATTGAGGGCGAGGTTGATAAGGTTTACGACTTGCTCGCGGTGACGCAACAGCCAAAAGCCAGACGCGAATTTTTGCGCGAATTGTTCCACCATATTTTGCGCGAACAAGTTTGAGTGCGAGCGCTGTTATGCAATCGGCTGGAAGGACAGTCGCAACGAGATGGTCGAATTGCGCGGAAATGCTGTAACCATATGTTTTTATTGATAAATTTGTACGGGGTATTGCCATGCTGATGCAACAACTCGCCGACTACGCGATTAAAGAACAGACGTCTAAACTGCCGCCAGAAGTCATACATCATGCAAAGCGCGCGGTGATCGATTGGTACGCGGCGCTGTTGCCCGGCAGTCTGTGCCCGCCCGCTACCTTGCTGGAGCAGGCATTCGCAGAAGACCTCGATCGCGGCCGCGCGCGGCTCGCCTGCGGGCGGCGCGCGACCACGCGCACGGCGGCGCTGATCAACGGTGCGGCATCGCACACGGTGGAGTTCGACGACATTTACCGCGACGCGGGGTATCACCCTGGCAGCCCGACGATTTCCGCTGCGCTCGCCGCGGCCCAAGCCAGCGGCGCAACCGGCGAGCAATTTCTGCGCGCGGTGATCGTCGGTTACGAAACCTCAACGCGTATCGGCGAGGCGGTGATGCCCTCCCACTATAACTTCTGGCATACCACCGGCACCGTGGGTAGTTTTGGCGCCGCAGCGTCGGCGGCAACCGCATTGCGCCTGAATCACGAGCAATTCATGCACGCGGTGGCAACCGTGGGCACATTCGCGGCAGGCTTGCAGCAGGCATTTTTATCGCAAGCCATGAGCAAGCCGCTGCACGGCGGCCATGCCGCGGATGCCGGCGTGCTGGCGGCGCTGGCGGCTTCCAAAGGCGTTACCGGCGCGCTCGATATCATCGAAGGCAAAAAGGGTTTCGGCAATGCCATGAGCGTGAATCCCGATTGGTCGAAAGTGACCAAAGGCCTGGGTGTCGACTACCACATCAACCACATGACGTTCAAGGCGCACGGCTGCTGCGGCCACACCTTTCCGTCGATCGACGGCGTGCTGCATCTGGTGATGCAACACCAGCTCAAACCGCGGGACATCAAAAAAATTACCCTGGCCACCTACAAAGCCGGCCTCGACATCATCGACAACGCCACGCCCGAAGGTGAATATCAGGCGAAATTCAGCCTGCAATACACCGTGGCGCATGCGGCGATTTTCGGCAGCGTGCGGCTGAATGCCTTCACCAGCGAGCGTATGCAAGATGCCGAACTGCGCGACATGATGAAAAAAGTCGTGTGCGTCGCCGATCCAGTGTTCTCCAAAGGTTATCCCGGCCAGCGCGCGTCGCAAGTCGATATCGACACTGCGGATGGCCGCAAGCTCTCGCACTTGCAGCCGTATCGCAAAGGCGACCCGGAGTTGCCGTTGACCGATGACGAACTGAACGCTAAATTCATGGAGCTGGCTGAGCCGGTGCTGGGCGAGGCGGGCTCCAAACGGCTGCTGGCGCAACTGTGGGCGCTGGACAAGGCGCCGACGGCGGAGTTTGAATTTCAGCAGGGCAGCGTGCGCGCAACGGCGTAGTGCTATCGCCCGCTTAGCAAAAAAACCTCCGCGAAAAACCCACTGCGGAAAAACTCGACCTTCGCCTCGCGAAACCAGAGAAAATTCTCCGGCGCCGCCGAGATCGGCATGTTGAAGCCCTGGATGGCGACGGCGCTCGACCGGCCCGCCGTGCGCGGCAGTAAATCAAGAGATTGCAGTTGCACCCGTTTGCTTTCATCCATCAGGCTTTGTTTTTATTCATCCAGACTTTTCCATGACTTCCACTGCAAATCCCGACCACCGCCCCGCACCGTTTAAAAACCACATCATTGAAGCCAACGGCGTCCGGCTCAATATCCTCGACTATGGCGCCGCCGGCCGCACGCCCATGCTGTGCCTGCACGGCGGCGCGGTGAACGCGCACTGGTTTGATTTCGTCGCCGCCGGCTTCACCGCCAACTACCACGTGCGCGCGCTCGATCAACGCGGCCACGGCGACAGCGCGCGGGCGCATCCGCCGGATTACGGCTACGAGCGCTACGCGGCGGACGTGGCGCAAGTGGTGGAGAAGCTCGATCTGCGGGATTTTGTGCTGGTGGGACATTCGATGGGCGGGCTGGTGTCGCTGGTCTACGCGGCGACCTATCCCGGCCGGGTGAAAAAAATCGTCATTATCGACTCCACGCTCGTCGCCACGCCCGACCGCGTCGCGGCGCTGCATCAGGTGGGCGGGCGCGAGGGCAGGAGCTATGCAACGCACGACAATTTCGTAACTAATTTTCGCGTGCGCCCCGCCGGCACCACCGCCGCGCCGGAAATCCTGCGTTACCTCGCCGAGCGCAGCGGGCGGCAGGGGCCGGATGGCCAGTGGCGCCACAAGTTCGACCGCAACGTGTATTCAAAGCGCGTCCTGCTCGACATTCCGCCGCACTGGAACCGCATCACCATACCGGCGCTGCTCATCAAAGGCGCCCGCAGCGACCGTATCACGCCGGAAATCGTGACCGACGCGAAATCGCGCTGCCCGCAGGTTGATCTGGTCGAGGTGCCCGGCGCCGATCATCACGTCACGCTGGATAACCCCGGCGGGTTTGTCGATGCCGTGAACGGCTGGCTGGGGCATGCATAAGAAGGTCCAGCAGAATCTGGCGTGGGCCGTGGCCGCAACCCGTCATTCCGGCGCAGGCCGGAATCCAGGGCGTTACCCGATCCGAAGGATCCATAGTGATGCTTCACATGATTGCACGTACTGGATTGCGGCCTGCGCCGGAATGACGACGCCATGACAATAAAAAACACGCCCGCCACGCCCGACGACGCCAGCCCGCTGCGGGCGCTCGGCGTGCGCGACTTCCGCCTCTACTGGCTGGCGCTGATCACGCAGGTGATCGGCCAGCAGATGTTCGCATTCACGCTCGGCTGGCTGGCCTTTGAGATCACCGGATCGCAGGCACAACTCGGCTTTATTCACCTGTGCGGCTTCATCCCGCAGTTCGCCCTGACGCTGCTCGGCGGCGTGCTGGCCGACCGCATCGACGCGCGCAAGCTGATCGGCATCGCGCAGATCAACGCCGCGCTCGCGATGATTTTGGTCGGCGTAACCGCGCTGCTTGGCGTGGCGCAGTTGTGGCACTTGGCGCTCGGCGCGTTCCTGTGGGGATTCTCCGCCGCCATCGACGAGCCGGCGCGCGCGGCGTTTTTTCCGCGCTTGCTGCCCAAACCCATGCTGCGCTCGGCGGTGCCGCTGATCTCCATGGCATTCGGCGGCAGCCGCGTGATCGCCCCTTCATTCGCCGGGTTTCTGATTGCCGCGACGGGCGCGCCGGTGACCTTTTTGTTGAGTGCGGCGGCAGTATGCACGATGGTTGCAGTGCTGATGCTGCTGCGTCCGGCGCACGGCGAAGCGCGCACGCACGGCAGTCTCTTCGACAGCTTCACCGACAACCTGCGTTACATCCGCGCCAACGAAGCCTTTGCCCGCGTCATCGTCGTGGCGCTGCTGCACGCCACGCTGGCGATGGGCTTTATCCACGTGCTGCCAGTGTTCGCCAAGCTGTTGCAGGTGGATTCGCGGGGCTTGGGCATACTCGCCTCCGCCGCCGGCATCGGCGCGTTGGTCGGCTTTGCGTCGTACAGCTGGGTGCAGTCGCGCATCTCATGGCGCAATTTGATTGTGAGTGCGCTGACGCTCTATAACGTGGTGCTGATCGGCCTCGCGTTCAGCGAGTGGTACTGGTTTTCGTTTTGCATGATTCTGATCTCCGGTCTGTGCCACGCGTATTTTCTGACCTGTGCGCAGGTGATGCTGCAAACCCTGGTCGAAGACCGTTACCGCGGACGCGTGATGAGCATATTCGCGCTGGTGTGGAGCCTGATGTTCCTGAGCGGATTTTTACTCAACGCCGCCGGCGAGTGGGCAGGGCCGCGCTGGGCGCTGGCGGGCGGGGCGACGATTATGCTGGCTTATGTTTGGTTGTCGCTGGTGCGGGCTGGGGCTTTGAAGGAGGTTGTATTGGCGGGTAAGGCGGGGTGAAACGGCGCTACGGCAGATCGTCTTCGGATTGCTGCGTAGTCAACACGCAGGTATCCCATCTGCGGACAATTGGCACCACTTGGTGTCAATAATTGATCGAAAATTGGTAATACGAAATGCTCGGATTTCCATACCGCTACCTCCTGCGTAATGATCCCAACACCTAGCAGCCTGTCGGACTTGACTTGAATTTTGAGGAACCAACAATTTTGGAAGTTGGATTTTGAGTACTATTATGCACTATGGATATTCTTTACTCGATTTTCCCGCTTTTCATCCCATTTCACCCGCTACCGGCGCAATTTGGGCGCA
>CAMDDY010000093.1 GCA_945893125.1 Bordetella parapertussis | reverse complement strand
GTTCACTCATTCACCTGTTCACGCCCTTTTCATTCAAGCACTTCAATCACATGCTGCTGATTGGTATAAATACAAAGATCGCCCGCGATCTCCAATGATTTTTTCACGATCTCGCGCGGCGCGAGATCGGTGTTTTGCAGCAGCGCGCGCGCCGCCGACTGCGCGAACGAGCCGCCGCTGCCGATGGCGACGATGCCGTGCTCCGGCTCCAGCACGTCGCCCACGCCGGTGATAATCAACGAATGATCGCGATCCGCCACCGCGAGCATCGCTTCCAGGCGACGCAGCATGCGATCGGTGCGCCAGTCTTTCGCCAACTCCACCGCCGAGCGCATCAGGTTGCCCTGGTGTTTTTCGAGCTTGGCTTCAAATCGCTCGAACAAGGTGAATGCATCCGACGTGCCGCCGGCAAACCCGGCGAGTATCTTTTCGTGGTACAGCCGGCGAATTTTACGCGCGGTGGATTTCACCACCACGTTACCGAGCGTGACTTGCCCGTCGCCGCCGAGCGCCACAACATTGCCGCGCCGCACCGAGAGGATGGTGGTGCCGTGAAAAATTTCCGGGTTCATGCGCAGCCCGTCAAGGATGGGTTTGCCAAAAGTGGGACGCCAGATGTAATGGTACTGTCGGACGCTTTCCAAGGACCGATTATAGCCGCGATATCAATCCAGCTTGAACACTACCGGCACCACGTACGGCGACTCAATGGCTTGTGTGCCCTGCCGCGCCGGCACAAACCGCCATGCTTTCACGGCAGCCAGCGCGGCTTCGTCGAGTGATGAATGGCCGCTGGTTTTTTCGAGGCCCACGCTTGCCGCAAGTCCATCGGCAGTGACCAGCACGCGGATCAACACCGTGCCTTGATCGCCGCGGCGGCGAGCGGCGAGCGGATACGCGGGACGCGGATTGTTCAGGTACGCCGCATCGGAACGTGGTTGCGTTACCGCGGCAGGCGCACGAGGCACGTCCGGCGGCGGCGCAGGGCGCTGTTCCGGCGCCATCGCTGCAGGCAATGGCGGCGCCTGCGTTACGTCAGGCGGCGGCGCGGCGGGTATCGGTTCCCGCACCGGTCGCGGCTCCACCGGCTTTGCCACGGGTTTCACCGGCTCGCGCGCCACCCGTTCGGGGCGCGTTTCCATCGGCAAAGGCTTGGGCGGTTCGATCTCCGGCGGCGTCTGTTCCAACAACGCCACCGTCAGCGGAGGCGGCGGCGATTCGCGCAGCGCCTTCCATTGCGGCAGCAGTATCAGCACCAACGCGTGCGTCGCCACGCTACCCGCAATGCACAGCATCAGCAGCGGATGATTGCGCGTCCGCAGGGTTGAAAATGACTCAGTGGCCATACAAATCTGTTATTGAATACAGTTACTTGCAAGTAAATCGGGATACGGGGAGCGCGGCGCGAGGCGTGATTATCGTCCGCTTTACCCAGTACGACAAACTTGCCTCACGCCGCCCGATGGATTAAAACTGCGCGCGCAAACCCACCTGCCCGCTGCGCTTGCCGAGCGGCGCGATGTCTTTCAAAAACGACACATGATTGCGCGCGTCCGCGTTGAGCAAATTCACGCCGCGCAGGAAAAAGTCAACGCTGCCCTGCGACGTTGGCAATTTCATGCGATAGGTTAATGCCGCATTGAGCAGGGTGTAACCATCCGTCGGCAACTCATTCGCCGACACGCGATGTTGCGCGGACACCCAGGTGGCATCCACGCGCGCGCCCAACGGCCCCCGATGATAATCCAGGCCCGCGCCGAAGCGCCGCGGCGCGATTCGCGGCAGCGGCAAGCCGGTACTGCGATCATCAGCATGCACATAGTCAAATTTCAGCAGCAAGTCGAGCGTGCTGGCGCGATCCAGCAATCTGAATTTTCCTTCGGCCTCCATGCCGCGAAAGCGCGCGAGCACGGCGCGATAGGCGAGTTCGGGCAACGCTTCTTCGCCCGTGTTATCCGAAACGCCGGGCGTAATCGTCTCGGGCGGATTCAGCTCGCCATCCGCGCCGCGTGTGTTACCACTATTGAACACGCCGATGTAATTCTTGAAACGGCTGTGGAACACACTGATGCTGCCCGAGTGCGCGCCGGAACGCATACGCAATGCGGCATCGAAGGCCCGTGATTTTTCTCTGGCGAATGTGCCGTCACCCACCTCGTAAGAACCCGTCGCGGCGTGCGGGCCGTTGGCATACAACTCGTAATAAGTCGGCGCGCGCTCGGTCATCGTCCCGTTAAGCGCCAACGCCAGTCGCGGTGTAAAACTATAGACGCCGCCAATAGCAGCGCTGTTGCCGCTGAAGGATCGAGCCTGCGCTGGATCGAAGCGCGGCCCCGCACCGCCAAACGGCGTGGGGCCGCCGCCTTGCGAGCTGACTTCGGTTCGCTCGTGACGTCCGCCAAAGGTGAGCTTCAATTTTCCTATCGGCAGCTCTTCATAAATGAACAGTGCCTTGCTGTCGGTCTTTGTGGCGGGTACATACGCTTCCGCGCCCAGCGCCGAAAAATCAAAGTTGTTGAACTGCACGCCAACCGCGCCTTTGAGCGGGCCGAGATTGCCATGCGCCAGTTCCAGCCTGCCTTCGTGTCCTCTGCTTTTGAAATCCGTGGCCGGCACGCCGGCGTCAAGCTCGGTGTGTTGGTAGTCGGTCTTGCCGAACTTGAATTTAACGCCGGTGATAAACGACCCGATGTCGCGCATTTCACCCGCAAGATCCCAGCGCTTGCTCTGCATGTCGATGGTCACTTGCGGCTCGGCTACCGTGCCGTACTGGCTCTCGAACGAGGAGAACGACAAACCCACATAGCCCGCGCTCCACGTGGCGGAGCCGCCTATCGACCCGCCGCTGGAACGCGACGCGCTGTTGGGCAGGGTGCCGTAGGTTACGGCTCGCGCAGGATCGGCAGCCTGCAGGCGCGGCGAAATGTTCGGCCCCTTGATTTTCAGATCATCGGTATCGCGCGTATACACGTCCGCGTGCAACGCAAAGCGCCCGTTGCCGGCTTCCAGCATGGCACCGAAGGCCTTCTCGGATTCGGCACCGCCGAGACGCCCCTCGACTCTGCCGCGCACGCCCTGCACCGGCTCCTGCGGGATACGGTTGTCGATCACGTTGACCACGCCGCCCACCGCGTTGCCACCATAGAAAAGCGCCGCCGGTCCGCGCACCACTTCGACACGCTCGACAATCAGCGGATCAATCGGCACCGCGTGATCGTTACTCAACGACGAGCCATCAAGCACGCCGATGCCGTTGCTGAGGATGCGAATGCGGTCGCCTTCAAGACCGCGTATCACTGGACGGCTGGCATTGGGGCCGAAGTAGGTTGAACTGACGCCCGGCATCTCGTTCAGCGTTTCGCCCAGCGTCGAGCGTCGGAGCAAAAAGAGGCTGGCTCCTTCCAACACGGAAGTGGGCGACACCAGGCTGAACAATTCGCTGCCCAGCGGATTGCCGGTCACGATCACCGGCGACAGTTGAGTGGGGATCCCCGCAGCTGCGGGGGGCTTGATAGCGGGGGTCTGCGCGTGGGCGGAAACCGCCAACGCCGCAGCGACCGCATAGGCGATACGACTGAACATGAATTTCTCCTGTGGAATGCATGAATACACGGCGCGCAGACTCGAGCCATGCTCAAGCCGCGCGTGGTTTCAGAACAATGCGGCCGGGGCGTTACCCAAGCCGCCGCACATCACAGGAAAATAGGCGGGCCGCGCGACAGCGCGGGAACGGCTTCGGAATCGAGCCGCGGGTTAAACGTGTAGCTTGCAATAACCGCTGGAAGATCAGCGGCAACGGGGACAGCGCACGATCCATGCGCGCCGCCGAGCACTTGTCCGAAGGCAAGATCAAACGCGCACAGACTGCGTTGCCCGGATGGGAATTCGGGACCATCGTCGCGACTATCCGCGTGATCATGAATATCGTTCTCATGTTCACTCGTAGCATGAGTCCGCGCTTCGCCGCTGGCGTGCCAGGTGGCATGCACGATAGCACCCTGCTGCGCTATAAGCAGCAGGACTACACAGAGATAATGAAATAACCGGCGAGACATTATTTACCGGTGTTTAAAGCGGACCCATCGCCGCGCGAGTTACTTCGCGACCGTCAGCACCGCGTCGGTGAGCCGATAATAAAGCCCCATCGGATCATCTTTCAGCACCGCGAGTTTGCCGGTGAGGAGTATCGGCTCGAAGCCGTATTTGACGGGAGTCTTGGTTTGCACTTCAACCATTTGCTCCGGACCGCCGGGCAGGCAAAACGAACACGAGGGCGGCAACGCCGTCAAAATAAACCGCTGCTGCTTTTCGCCCATGTCGAGCGGCATCATGAAACCTTGGATTTTGACTTCTTTTTTGTCCAGCGCGGAAACCGCTTTGGCGAACTCCGGCACGAACTTGTCTTTTTGCTTGACTGGTTTCACTTCGCCCAGCGTTTTCCACGACAGCACGCCTTTCATTTCCGGCAGCGGCTTGTCGTAGGCCTGCGGTGGCGCCTGCTTGTCCGCAAGCGGATCTTTGGCATACAAGTCTTTACCCGTGGCGGGGCCTTTTTGCTGCGCCCACGCAGCGGTGCCGACACCCATCAACAACGCAAGAATTACTGTCAGGAATTTCATCGCAACCTCCGTCCACTCAATCCATCAATAACGAATAATACTACTCCACTCTGCAAAATATCAGTAACTATTTGTTTTAATTAACATTTTTAATGCTTATGTTTCATGCCGCAGAGCTTGCCGATGCCCAGGCCCTTGCATTCCTTGGTGAGCTGCGCGTGACATTCTTTTTCGCCTTTACCGCCTTCGAGACATTTCGCGGCAGCAAGATGTGCATCCGCCATCGCGCGATGATCAAGAATGTCTTTTTGCACTTCGGCGGTGCTGTGCGGTTTTTCACCCTTTTTTGCTTTGTCCTGCGCCGACACTGGCATGGCGATCAGCATGGCCGCAACCAGCATGGAAATCCAACGCCTGTTCATCGTGTTTTCTCCAATAGTTTCAGATGGACACTATCCGCGCGCCAAAGTGCCCGCGATGTCCGTGCGATACGCGCGCCACGCCGGTATCAGCGCGGCAACCACACCAACCCCCGCCGCCAGCGCCAGCACCCACCATTCGGCCGGCACCCAGATCCAACCTGTCACCGATACCTGTTGCGCGGCTTTTAACGCATGGCCCAGCACTTGCGCCAGCCCATGCCCAAGCACTATGCCGAGCACGCCGCCGATCAACGCCAGCAGCAGCCCTTCAAACAGTAGCAGCAGCATCAACGTCATCGGCCTTGCACCCAACGTGCGCATCACCGCCAGATCATAGCGCCGCTCGTTCAGCGCGTTGTAGAGCGCGATGAACACAGAGAGCCCGGCACTGAACACCAGCACCAGCGCAAAGCCACGCAGCACATCCACGCCCACGCCGATGATGCTGAACAGCCGCGCCGTCTCATACGCGGGCGAGGCCGCCTGCATGGCGGAATTGTTGTTCACATAACGCGGCAACATCGCGGCGGCTATCGGCGAGGCATACTGGATTAGCAGCGCGGTGTATTCTTTTTCTTCTTCCTTCATCTGGTTGGCGATGTCGTTAATATCCTTGATTTCGTGATGATCGGCGTGCATCGCCCACACGCTTTCGACGGCGCATATCACCAGCCGGTCGAGCACCGCGCCGCTGCGCTGCAAAATACCGGCCACCACATACGGATGCGCCTCGTGCGCGTCGCCCGCGTCACCCATGCCGTGCGAGCCGTGAAACTTATCGCCTAGCTTTAGCCCGGTACGCGCGGCGACGTCCGCGCCGATCACCACTTCCAGCACTTTCTCCCAACGTTTGCCCGCCGTAAATTTGGCGTCGTAATGCGCCAGATAATCGTGCGTGGTGCCGACGATGCGCGCGCCTTTGTAACTGTCGCCCAGCGCCAGCGGAATCGCTTTCTTCACCATGCGATGTTTTGAGATTTCCAGCGCTTGTTTGTACGGAATATTTCCAGTGGGCACATCCAGATGATAAATACTCGACAAAATCACCTGCATCGGACTGCCCTTGGCGCCGATCACCAAGTCGATCCCCTGCGCGTCGCGCCGCATGCGGCTATCGAGTTGCGTGGTGGCGAGCAGCAACAGCACGATCGTTGCCACACCCAGCGCCAGCAGCAGAATATTCAGCAGCGTGTTGAGGCGGCGCGCTTTCAGGTAGGCCAGGCTGATGGTGGCGAGGTTCATGCGGCCGCCCCCGTCAGTTCATAGTGATTCGGCACACGCAACTTGATGCGCTGATCGTGGGTGGCGATCACCAGCGTCGCGCCGCACACCTTGGCCTGCGCCTGCAATAAGTCCAGCACCTGCAGGCAGCGCGTATCGTCAAGGTTCGACGTCGGCTCATCGGCCAACAGCAACTTGGGTTTGTTCACCACCGCGCGCGCCACCGCCACGCGCTGCGCCTGCCCGTGCGACAACTCATGCGGATGCGCATGGGCTTTGTCGCTCAGTTCCAGGCTCGCCAGCACCTCGCGCACGCGGGCCGCATCCTGCGCTTCACCCGCCAGGTATTGCGCCAGCAGCAGATTGTTCAAGACAGTCAAACTATCGATCAAATGCAGGCGCTGCAACACAATGCCGATATTTTTACCGCGAAAGCGGTCAAGCGCAGCAGGCGACAGCGCCATCACATCCCGATCCGCCACCGTGACTTGCCCGGCGGTAGGCCGCAAGATGCCCGCCAGCACATGCAGCAAGGTCGTTTTGCCGCTGCCCGAAGGCCCCAGCATCAGCCACTGCGCACCCTGCTCGGCCTGCCACGCAGCGACGCGCAGCACGTCTATGCCGTCATAGGCGTGGGCTAGTTGGCGAACGGAGAACATGGTTTTGGTTTCCAGAGGTGGGCTGGCATTTTACCGCCACGGCATGGAGCGTGCGTGGTGTCGCCCCGAACGTGTCGTGTTGTACCCTAAAACCAGAGTACGTTGCGCGCCACACACACCCGATTGACACAAATCTTTGAAAACATGGGGAAATTTCTATTTTTAGCGCATCTTTTGATATCCTCAATGGTGTTAGCTTCGATAACCCTGCGCACCAGGACACCCAAGGTGTTGACTTCGCTACGCGTGCTGGCTTTAGCCGCCCTTGTCGGCGCCGGCGCTTACGTGCCCGCGGTGTATGCCGCGCCCGACGAAATCGTGGTGTTTACCGACGAGTTCGAGAAAAAGGGCGAGGTCGGCTACGAGTTGCATTTGAACTACGCCGCGCGCGCGCAAGACCCCGGATTACCCCGGCGAGCAGGCGCCGCACCATGTATTTCGTGTCATGCCCGAAATCGTCTGGGGCCTGTCGGAGAAGTGGAACCTCGGTTTGCATTTTCCGCTGTCGTACGACCCCGCCACGAAGTCCGCCAAGCTCGACGGCGCGAAAGTGCGTTTGCATTATCTGAATGTCAACGAGCACAGCCCCGACAGCGCGACCTTTTATGGCGTCAATTACGAGGTCTCGGCCTATAACAAGCGCATCACTGAATCACGCTATAACGCGGAGCTGCGCGGTATTATAGGTGCGCGCAAGGGCAACTGGAAATTTTCCGTCAATCCGATTCTCACCAAGGCGCTCAGCAACAACCCCAATGGCAAGCCTCTGGAATTCGAGATATTCGGCCAGGCGCTGCGTTCGTTCGGCGAGGACTTCGCCGCAGGCATCGAACATTATGCATCCCTCGGACGGCTGCGCAACCCGACATTTGGCTCGCAATCGGAACAATCCACCTACCTGGTGATGGACTTCAAAACCAAAAATTATTTCGATATTCATCTGGGCGTGGGGCACGGTTGGACCAGCCCGACGGACAAACGGGTATTCAAGGCGCTGATCGGCATTCCGTTTTGACCGTGTGGGTGTCCGGGTCAAGATATATTGCACAGACCCTGTCGAGCGCTTTCCATGACCCCGTAAGGTAAGCAGGACGCGGGAACATACCGAATCAAAAATTTATTGGCTATATGTAAAAGGTGGTTAGATGAAAATTCGGACACAATTAATCGTTCTCGGCGTCACCGGCGTTGCGCTGGTGTTGATCGTCGGCGCTTTGAGCATCTACGGCAAGCGCCAGGTGGGCGTGGCACTTGAAGCGAACGCGATACTGACCTCGGCACTGCGCAATCACAGCGAAGCCGACATGATGCACGATGCGCTGCGCGGCGACGTGTACGAAGCGGTGCTCGCGGGCAACCGCGGCGATGCCGCGCACATCAAGGAGGTGCACAAGGAATTTACCGAACACGCCGCCAACTTCCGCAAATATCTGGAGGCCAACAGCAAGCTTGCACTCGACGCCGATGTGAGCGCGCGTCTCAAAACGCTACAAGGGCCGCTTGAAGCGTATCTGCGCGCGTCGGAAGAACTGATCGCCATCGCGGGCGACAATGAAAAAACCGCGCCTAAACTCAAGGGCTTTCAGGCTTCCTTCGAGGCGCTCGAAAAACCCATGGCCGCCATCAGCGACCAGATCGAGGCGCTGGTCAAGCAGCGCAAACAGGAAGTTGACGACGCCACGCGCCTGTCTGAATACACCTTGATCGCCGTGACCGTGCTGGGCGCCCTGCTGATGTCCATTCTGGGTTACCTTGTGTTTCGCAGCGTCACCGGCGCGCTGCACCGTGTGCAGCGCGCGGTGGACGATCTGCGCGCCGGTTCCGGCGACCTGACTTACCGCCTGCCGCCGATGCAGGGCGAGTTCGGCGCCCTGAGCGCATCGCTCAACCAGTTTATCGGCGGCCTGCACGAAATCGTGGCACGCGTGCGTGATAGCGCCTCTACCATCGGCGACACCTCGCGGCAAGTGGCGCAGGGCAATCAGAGTCTATCGGCGCGCACCGAAGAGCAGGCCGCCGGTCTCGAAGAAACCGCGTCGAGCATGGAGCAATTGACCGCCACCGTTAAACGCAACGCCGACAGCGCGCAGCGCGCCAACGAACTGGCGCAGAGCGCGTCGCAAGTGGCCATGCGCGGCGGCGAAACCGTACGCGGCGTGATAACCACGATGGAAGGCATTTCCGAATCATCGCGCCGTATCGCCGACATCATCAGCGTGATCGACAGCATCGCCTTTCAGACCAACATACTCGCGCTCAACGCGGCCGTCGAAGCCGCGCGCGCCGGCGAGCAGGGCAGAGGGTTCGCCGTGGTCGCCACCGAGGTACGTGCGCTGGCGCAACGCTCGGCGCAGGCCGCCAAGGAAATCAAGGGGTTGATCCAGGCATCGGTCGATCAAGTCGATAGCGGCACACGTTTTGTCGGCGCTGCCGGCAATACCATGCAAGACATCGTCGCCTCGGTCAAGGAAGTCACTGATATCATTGCCGATATTTCCGTGGCCAGCCGCGAGCAACTCGGCGGCATTGAGCAAGTCAACCGCGCGGTAACCGATATGGACACCTCGACGCAGCAAAACGCGGCGATGGTCGAACAATCGGCGGCGGCGGCGGAACACATGGCCAACCAGGCGCAGGACCTGGTCGCGACCGTCGCCCGCTTCAAGCTGAAGGCCTCCGCCATGTCCCACGCGTCCGACAACAGGCCACGGGCCGCCCCCTTGGCATCCGCTGTGCGCGAAGCGCGAACCAGCGCGCCGCCACAACGCAGTCGCGCGTTACCAAAATCACCGGCACGAACAGCGCTGCCAACCGGGGCGCGCGCCAACGATTCAACGGGTGACTGGAAAGAGTTTTAACAACGGCGGTAACTCGCCGACGCACAACGGTAGACTGACGTTTTCCGCTGCGTTGTTTGTATACGCCATGAAACGCATTTTCATTTTTCTGATTGACGCCTACAAGCTGCTGCTGTCGCCGTTTTTCGGCCAGCAGTGCCGCTTTTATCCGACGTGTTCGAGCTACGCCAAAGAGGCGATTGAAGTGCATGGCGCGCTGCGCGGCGGTTGGCTGGGTGTGACGCGCATAGTGCGCTGCAATCCGTGGTGCAAGGGTGGCGTGGATGAAGTGCCGCCGCGTACACCGCCGGTCAAGCGCTAACGCGGCACACCAAACCTTTGAGATATTCCCCTTCCGGAAAACTCAGCAACACCGGATGATCACTTGCGGCGTGATGCCACGCTTCGATGCGCGTATTCACACCGGCATCCAGCGCCGCGCCAGCCACAATTTTCTGGAACAGGTCGGCGGACACGCCGCCCGAACACGAATAGGTCATCAGCACGCCACCGGGATTGAGCAATTTGAAGCCCAGCAAGTTGGCATCCTTGTACGCGCGCGCGGCTTTTTCCGCATGCGCGGCGGTGGGCGCAAGTTTCGGCGGATCGAGCACGATGATGTCGAAGCGCCGGCCGGCATCGCGAAATTTACGCAGTGTTTGGAACACATCCCCTTCGATCCATTCTGCTTGCGGCAAGTTGTTTAGCTTCGCGTTCTCGCGTGCGACCGCGAGCGCGGGGCCGCTGCTGTCGATCGCGCTCACGCTGCGTGCAGCACCTGCGAGCGCGTGCAGGGCGAAACCGCCGCTGTAGCAAAAACAATCGAGCACCACTTTGTCTACTGAAATTTCCTTTAAAAACAAATGGTTATCTCGTTGATCGAGATAGTAGCCGGTTTTGTGCCCGGCTTCGATTTCAACTAAGAATTGCAAGCCGTGTTCGTCAATAATCAGTGGCGCTGACAACGGCGGGCCGCGCAGCCAGCCGCTACGCGCGGGCAAGCCTTCGAGGGTGCGCACATCGGCGTCGGAACGCTCATACACGCGCGTAATACCCGGCAGCCTTGCCAGTGCATCCGCAATCGCATCACGCCAGCGTTCCGCGCCCGCCGCGAGCAACTGCACCACCACGGTGTCGCCGTATTGATCGGCGATCACGCCGGGAAGGCCGTCGGATTCGCCATGAATCAGGCGCGCGCTGTTGGTATCGTTGCCCGCCAGCAAAGGCACGCGCGCACGCGCGGCGCGCGCGATGCGTTCGCCGAAAAACGCGGCGTCGATGTCGCACATTTCGTTTGCCGGCCAATCCCACACCCGCGCGCGAATTTGTGATTCGGGGCTATACGCCGCAACGGCAAGAAATTCGCCGTCGGCTGAAATCAGTTCAACTGTCGCGCCCGAGTCAGGCTTGCCTTCGATGCGGGCAATCGCCCCGCCGAACACCCACGGGTGGCGGCGCTTCAATGATTTGTCACGGCCCGGTTTAAGAACCAAAGCGTCCCTACGCGCCACCGCATCCGCTCGCTGCCCTTGCGTCTCACGCCTCACGACACCGCTCACGGCTTGCGCCGCGCCCGCGGATGCGCCGCGTCATACACCTTCGCCAGATGTTGAAAATCCAGTTGCGTATATACCTGCGTGGTGGAGATACTGGCGTGCCCAAGCATCTCCTGTACCGCGCGCAAATCGCCGCTCGACTGCAACACGTGCGACGCGAATGAATGCCGCAGCATGTGCGGATGCACCGAGGCATCCAGTCCCGATTTTACCGCCCATTGTTTAAGCCGCAACTGCACCGCGCGCGGACCCAGACGCCCGCCATGGCGGTTGACGAACAGCGCAAGTTCACCTGGCGGCGCGAGTGCCGCGCGCGGCGCGAGCCACGCCTGCACCGCCGAGCGCGCATGGCGTCCAACCGGAACCACGCGCGTTTTGCCGCCTTTGCCGGTGACGCGCACCGTGCCGTCGGCTGCGTCGATGTCGCCCAGCGCGAGGCCGGTCAGCTCGGACAAACGCAGTCCCGACGAGTAGAACAGTTCGAACATCGCCTTGTCGCGCAAGGCAAGCGCGCTGTCATCCGCGATGTTCATCAGGCGGCTCGTTTCATCCGGCGACAATGCATGCGGCAAGCGCTTCGCGGCTTTCGGCGCACGAATGCCGATGCACGGGTTGACGTTAAAGCCGCGGTCGCGCGCAAGATAGCGGTAGAAACCGCGCCACGCCGACAGCATGCGCGCAATGGAACGGCCATCGAGACCGCGCGCGTGTAACTGCGCCACGTAGCGGCGTATCTGATGCACTTGCAGCTTGTCCAGCGGATGGGCATCGGCGAGTTGGATCAGTGTCGCGATGTCGCGCGCGTAGCTCGCGGTGGTGTTGGCGGCAAGCCGGCGCTCGTGCGTCAGGTGCGCGAGAAAATCCGCCAGGTGTTGTGCAGGCAAAGACGAAGGCGAAGCCGCCTGTCCTTGGGGAGAAACCGGGGCGGATGCGGTTGTGATCACACTCGCGATCAAGCCAACTGCCGCGCCAGCGCGGCGGCAACGATGTCGCCCAGGCGGGACAGAAAAATGGTGCCCATTTCCGGATAAAAACGATGCGGGTCTTCGCTTGCCAGCGCAATCATTCCGAACGTCTCGCTGTCGCGCAATCTGACATAGGCAAATGATTTGAGCAGCGGCGCGGCTTCACCAAACAGCGTCAAGGTATCGGTCGCCGCCTGCCCGCTGCAATGCGGATGCGCGAGGCCCGCAGCGAAGGCGCGTGTCGCCTCGCTCACCGGCTGGAACAACGGCAGATCGCCCCTATCGTCAGCAGCGCGCCACACGCGCAGCACCACGTGCGGCACTGAAAAATCTTCACGCAAATTGTATTCGGCCACATGCGCGGCAGCCGCCAAATCCCGGGCGCCCAGCAACGCCAGGGTGATGCGATGCATTTTGTCGCCGATGGCGTCGTTGTCTTCGCCGAACTGGATGATTTCGCGCAGCTTGCCTTCGAGCTGTTTGCTTTTTTCGCGCAGCGTGAGAATCTGCCGCTCGCTGATGGGAATGGTGCGTCCGCCGTGCGGATGGGGAATATGAAATTCCGCCATCATTTCGGCGTATTGCTCGAAAAACTCCGGATGCTCTTTTAAGTAGGCAGCTACGTCTTCTGAATTCATTATGTTCCCTGAGTGTTGAGCGATCGGTACTGCATCGTACCGCTTATAGCTCGATTTCCCCGTCAAACACGGTAACCGCCGGGCCGGTCATCAGCACCGGCCTGCCCGCGCCCGCCCATGATATACCGAGGTCTCCGCCGCGCGTGGTCACTTGCACGCGTGCGTCAAGCAAGCCGCGCTGGATGCCGGCCACCACCGCGGCACA
>CAMDDY010000092.1 GCA_945893125.1 Bordetella parapertussis | reverse complement strand
AAGAACTTGTTTTTATTGTGCCACTTTTGTGTAACTAAGTTATCGTTTAAAAACAATTACTTAGCTAACAAAAACTACTCCCACTCAATAGTAGCGGGCGGTTTGCTGGAGATGTCGTAGACCACGCGATTGATGCCGCGCACTTCGTTGATGATGCGATTGGATACTTTCGCGAGCAGCGCATGGGGAAGCTCGGCAACGTGTGCGGTCATGAAGTCGGTGGTTTGCACAGCGCGCAAGCTAACCACATATTCATAGGTGCGTCCGTCACCCATCACACCAACGGATTTGACCGGGATGAACACCGCGAACGCCTGCGCGGTTTTGTCATACCAGTTTTTGCCATCGGCATCGATGGTCGCGCGCAACTCTTCGATAAAGATCGCATCGGCACGGCGAAGTAAATCGGCAAATTCAGCTTTGACTTCACCCAGAATGCGCACGCCGAGGCCCGGCCCCGGAAACGGGTGTCGGAAAACCATGTCACGCGGCAGACCCAACGCGAGGCCCAGATCGCGCACTTCGTCCTTGAACAATTCGCGCAATGGCTCCAGCAGTTTCAAATGCAGCGTGTCGGGCAATCCGCCGACATTGTGGTGCGACTTGATGGTGTGCGCTTTTTTTGCGCTGTTGTGTTTGCTGGCGCCGGCGGATTCGATCACGTCCGGATAAATCGTGCCTTGCGCCAGCCATTTTGCATTGGGCAGCTTAGCCGATTCCACCTGGAACACTTCAACAAACTCGCGGCCGATGATTTTGCGTTTCTGTTCAGGATCGGTCACGCCTTTGAGGCGCCCCAGAAACTGTTCGCGCGCGTCTACGTGGATGACTTTCACGCCGAGGTTTTTAGCAAACGTTTCCATCACCTGCCCGGCCTCGTTGAGCCGCAACAAGCCGTTATCGACAAACACGCAGGTAAGTTGTTTGCCGATGGCCTTGTGTATCAACGCGGCGGCCACCGAAGAATCCACGCCGCCCGAAAGCCCCAGTATCACTTCTTCGTTGCCCACGTCGGCGCGTATGCGCGCAACCGCTTCATCAACGTAGTCAGGCATGCGCCAATCGCCCGCCAAACCGCAAATGCTCAGGACGAATCGATCCAGAATTGCCCGGCCTTGCGTGGTATGCGTCACCTCGGGATGAAACTGCACCGCATAGAGTTTGCGCGCTTCGTCGGCCATCGCCGCGATCGGGCATGACGCATTACTCGCGATGACTTTGAAGCCGTCGGGCAACACGTCCACTTTATCGCCGTGGCTCATCCACACGTCAAGCAAACCATGGCCCTCGGCGTTGGCGCGATCCTGAATGTCTTTGAACAATGCCGAATGCCCGCGCGCGCGCACTTCGGCGTAACCAAACTCGCGCACTTTGCCGGTGGTGACTTTGCCGCCCAATTGCTCGGCCATGGTCTGCATGCCGTAACAAATGCCCAGCACCGGCACGCCGAGTTTCCACACCGCCTCGGGCGCGCGCGGCGTATCGTTTTCCCACACCGAATTCGGCCCGCCCGACAGAATCACGCCGCTGGGTTTGAACTCCCGGACAAATGCGTCAGTCACATCAAACGGATGCAGTTCGCAATAGACGCGGGCTTCGCGCACGCGGCGCGCGATCAGCTGCGTGTACTGGGAACCGAAATCGAGGATGAGGATTTTTTGATGCATGGGTGAACCGGTGAACGAATGAACGAGTGAACGAGTGAACGAGTGAACGGGCAACCCCACCGCGCTGGGTTTACACGTTCACTCGTTCACCCGTTCACTTGTTCACGCCTTTGATTTATTACTCAACCCGATAATTTGGCGCTTCCTTGGTCATCTGCACGTCGTGTACGTGCGATTCGCGTATGCCCGCCGCAGTGATTTCAACAAACTCCGCCTTGCGGCGCATTTCGTCGATGGTGGAGCAGCCGGTGTAGCCCATGCTGGCGCGCAGGCCGCCCATCAGTTGATGGATCAGCGGTACCACGCCGCCTTTGTACGGCACGCGGCCTTCGACGCCTTCGGGCACCAGTTTTTCGGTGTCGAGTTCGTCGTGTTCCTGAAAATAGCGATCCGCCGACCCCTGCTGCATCGCGCCCAACGACCCCATGCCGCGATACGCCTTATAGGAACGCCCCTGATACAACTCGATCTCGCCGGGGGATTCTTCGGTACCGCCGAACAGACTGCCGATCATCACCGAGTAACCGCCCGCCGCGATGGCTTTGGCGATGTCGCCCGAATAACGTATGCCGCCATCGGCGATCAAGGGAATATTGCTGCGCGCCAGCGCCTTGGCCACATTATCAATCGCGGAAATCTGCGGCACGCCCACCCCCGCGACGATGCGCGTGGTGCAAATCGAACCGGGGCCGATGCCGACCTTGACACCATCCGCGCCATTATCAGCCAGCGCTTTCGCCGCGGCAGCGGTGGCGATGTTGCCGCCGATCACCTGCGTGCGCGGGTAGGTGCGCTTGATCCACTTCACGCGCTTTAACACGCCGGCCGAATGCCCATGCGCGGTGTCCACGATAATCACGTCCACCCCGGCGTCGATGAGCATTTCAACGCGCTCATCGGTGCCCTCGCCCACCCCCACCGCCGCGCCCACCAGCAGGCGCCCGAGTTTGTCTTTGGTGGCATTGGGATGTTCTGATGATTTCAGGATGTCTTTAACGGTAACCAAGCCGCGCAGTTCGAAATTGCGCCCCACCACCAGCACGCGCTCAAGACGGTGCTTGTGCATCAGCGCCTTCGCTTCCTCACGGCTGGCGCCTTCGCGCACGGTGATGAGCTTCTCGCGCGGCGTCATGATGTTTTTGACCGGCTGATCGAGATTGGTCTCGAAGCGCAAATCACGATTGGTGACAATGCCCACCACGCGCCCGTTGGTGTTCACCACGGGCAAGCCCGAAATCTTGTGCTGGCGCGTGATCAGCAACACATCACGCACCGTCATCACCGGCGTCACCGTGTACGGGTCTTTGACGATGCCGCTTTCAAAGCGCTTAACCTTGGTGACTTCAGCCGCCTGCGCCGCCGGCGACATGTTTTTATGCACAATGCCGATGCCGCCCTCTTGCGCGATGGCGATGGCCAGGCGCGCTTCCGTCACGGTATCCATGGCAGCCGATACCACAGGGATATTCAGGGAAATGGTGCGCGTCAGGCGGGTCGTGAGGCTGACTTCGCGGGGCAGGACGGCAGAGTGGGCGGGAACCAGCAGTACGTCGTCAAAGGTGAGGGCTTTCTGGACCAAACGCATGGCGATTGACTCTCCGCAAAGGCAGCATTATACGGAACGGCCTGTAAACCGACAACGAATTTGTGCGTTAATCGATTGACTCCATTGAATAAATTGGATATTTTGCTAGACACTGATGGCTTGCCGGTCATCGCGAACACAGAGGTAACTATGAAACTTGCAATCGGAACAATCGGCGCACTGTTGTTAGGCTTCAACATGGCCGCACAGGCGCAAATACTCAAATGCGTCGGCAAAGACGGCAAGATTGAATTTGCATCTTCCTGCCCATCCGGCACCAAACAATTGGAAACCGGCGTTTCCAATAGACCCGCCCCCACGCCTGCACCCGCCAAAGACGCGAAGGGTGATAAAGGCGACAAAGACAAGCCCGCCGACAAAGGCGGGAAAGCCGCTGAAAAAGCCGCGCCCAAATCACTGGCGGATCGCGAAGCCGAGTCCCGCAAGAACCAAAAAGAAAAAGCCGAGGCGGATGCCAAGTCCGAAAAATCCGCTGCTGAAAGCGCACAACGCAAGCAAGCCTGTGACGACGCGCGCAGTCAACTCAAGCGCCTGCAAGACCGGCAGCGCACCACGCGTACCGATCCCAAAACCGGCGAGCGTGTGTTCTTTGAAGAGCAGGATTTCGTTAGAGAAACGGCCAACACCGAACGTTCTGTCGCCGAGAATTGCAAGTAAGTTGCAAGTGAGCTGCAAGTAAGCTATTTCGGCTTTCGCGCGCGTTGCCGGCGCGCTTCTTTAGGGTCAGCCGTCATCGGCCGGTAGATTTCAACGCGGTCGCCCGGTTGCAGCACCGTGTCGGGTGCTACGCGTTTACTAAAAATGCCGATCATGCCGCAGTCGCACGCGGCTTCAATCTCCGGGTGCAACTGCGGCAGCCCCGATCTCGCGACCGCCTCGCGCACCGTCGCCCCTCGCCGCACGGTCAACGCGACCAGACATTGACGCTCCGGCAGCGCATAAACCACCTCCACGGCAATATCGGCGTCACCGCTGCCCATACACTTTGTCCGCGCGTTTCACAAACGCCTCCACCATGGTATCCGCGATGTGGCTGAACACCGGCCCCACCAGCGTCGCCAGCAGGCGGCTCGAAAACTCGTAGGCCAGACGAAATTCGATCTTGCACCCTGATCCACTCTTGCCCGCGAGCTCGGTGAATTTCCAGTTCCCATCCAGCGCGCGAAACGGCCCGTCCAGCAGCGTAAGCCGCATCTCGTGCGGCGCGCGCTTGTGGTTTTCCGTCGAAAACGCCTGCCGCACCCCGCGATAGCCGATCCGCAAGGTCGCCCGCGTCACCGTATCATTGCGCAACGACACCTCGCCCGCCGTACACCACGGCAAAAACGCCGGATAACGCTCAACGTCATCCACCAGCGCAAACATCTGCGCCGGCGTATAGGGCACGATCACGGTCTTTATGACTTCGGGCATGGACAGCCGGACACACTGGTACACTGGAGTTTATGAGTATCGTTGAAAACAAAAAAGCCTTCCACGACTATTTTATCGAACAGCGTTTCGAGGCCGGCATGGTGCTCGAAGGCTGGGAGGTCAAAGCCATCCGCGCGGGCCGTGCGCAGTTGAAAGAGGCCTACGTCATCGTCAAGGACGACACGCTGCACCTGATCGGCGCGCACATCAGCCCGCTGACCACCGCCTCCACCCACGTCAATCCCGACCCCACGCGCACCCGCAAGCTGCTGATGCACGCCGAAGAAATAAAACGCCTCATCGGCAGTGTTGAACGCGCCGGATACACGCTGATCCCCATCAACCTGCACTACACACGCGGGCGCGTGAAACTGGAAATCGGCTTGGCGAAAGGCAAGAAACAGCACGACAAACGCGCCGATGAAAAAGACAAGGACTGGAAGCGCGAGCAGCAGCGGTTGATGCGCACGAAATAATACTTAAGTAATTGTTTTACATGACTTATTTGTTACGGCGCATAGCCAGTAGGGAGCGCAGCGTATTCCAGGATCGCCGCTCGCGCTGAACCCTAGATTGCACTCCATCTCATCCAGGCGTGCTTCGTTGCAACCGGGCGTGCTCACCAGCACAAACTGTAGGGCGTCAATAAGCGAAGCGCATTGCGCCGAACGAGGTTGGCAGCCGAAACTTGCGGCGCAATGCCCTTCGGTTATTGGCGCCCTACGGATTGCGGGTTACGCGCGTTGCTTACTCCGGCTTGATGCCCGCAGCCTTAACCAGAGCAGCGTAACGTACTGTTTCGCTCTTGATGAAATTGGCGAACTGCTCCGGTGTATTAACCACAGCCTCAACACCGCTCGACGCAAGACGTTTTTTCAGATCGGGTGAAGCCAGAGCCTTGTGAATCTCGGCATTAAGCTTATTTACGATCTCTCGCGGCGTGGCCGCAGGAGCAAGTAGTCCGGCCCAGAATGGAACAACATAGTCGTCCACACCAGCCTCTTTCGACGTCGGCACGTCCGGCAGCACAGACACTCGCCTTTCAGCGAGTACGGCAAGCGCGCGTAACCGATTGCTTTGTACCATTGGCATTGCCGTCGTCACCGCCATCACGCCCATGTCAACTTGCCCTCCGATCAGCGCTACCACCTGCAACGCTGACCCTTTATAGGGGATGTGTAGCATGTCGAGCTTGAACTTGCTCTTCAAAAGCTCGCTGGCAAGGTGGTTGGTGGAGCCGGCACCGTTTGAACTGAAGTTAAGTTTTCCGGGATTGTTACGCGCGAGCTGAATCAGCTCCTTGAGCGATTTTACCGGCACCGAGTTATGCACCAGCAAAATGTTTTGAACCTCCGCCACGAGAGAAATCGGCGCAAAATCCCGGATGGGGTCGTAATTTAGCTTGGCGTAGAGTGCCGGACTTACCGCGACTTGAGGCGCGGTAAACGTGATGGTGTAACCATCCGGCGCTGCCTTGGTGCCAAGCTCCAGCCCAAGGTTGCCACCAGCACCTGGCCGGTTTTCCGCGACGACTGGCTGACCAAGTTGTTCAGTGAGCTTTTGCGCGAGCGCGCGTCCCGTCATATCGGTAGAGCCCCCTGCTGCAAACGGTAAAATCATTCGTACGGGTTTTGACGGGTAGGATTGCGCCGCAGCAAAGCCAGCCATCAGCATCGCGAGGCCACCGTACAAATTTCTAACATAACGACTGGTAGTGTTGGCGTTGTCATACACGTTGCGCTCCTTCGTGAAGTTGTCGGCAATAAAAAAAATAACCATTTTAGTAAACGATTTATTTACATTCACTTGCCCGTCGCCGCCTGCCGCCCCGCAATCCGCCCAAACACCGCGCCCGACATCAGCCCCGACCCCAGCGCATAGTTGTAGTGAAACAACCCGCCCACCATTTCGCCGCAGGCGTACAAGCCATCGATGGGTTTCCAGCCGGTTGAAATCACCTGCGCTTGCGGATTGACCTTGATGCCGCCGAAGGTAAACGTAATACCACCGGTCACCGCCCACGAGTAATACGGCGGCGCATCGAGCTTGGTGGCCCAGTTGGTTTTTACCGGCGTGATGCCTTCGGTGTGCAGTTTGTCGAGTGCTGCCGGGTTGAACGGTCCGCCGTGTGCGGCGGCGGCGTTGTACTCATGCAGCGTTTTCATCGCCTGTGTTTGATCGAGCTTCATTTGCTTGACCAGACCTTCGAGCGTGTCGGACTTCAGCGGCTCGCTGCTCCAGTAGCGCGGCTCGAACAACTCCACCGCCTTGCTGTCGAAAATTTGATACACCACGCCGGCGGTTTGTTTGAGTATCAGCCCGCCGTACTTGGCATAGGTAAACGGATTAAAATCCGCGCCTTCGTCGATCCAGCGTTTGCCTTCCATGTTGAGCATCACGCCGAACGGATACGACAGGCGGTTGGTTTTGTCGGTCATGTTGCGCACGCCGTAATCCGGCGCTTCGGCGACGATGGGTGTCGCGTGGCAGCCGCCCCAGTGGCCCCACGGCATCGCGCCCAGATCCATCGCCATGCGCAGACCATCGCCATAGTTGAAATTGGAGCCGCGCACCTTGGCGTGCCCCCACTCCTGCCCCAGGTAGCGCGTGCGCCACTCCGGGTTGGTCTCAAAGCCGCCGCAACCCAGCACCACCGCATTGGCTTGCAGCGTTTCGACGCCCTTGGGGCTGCGCACCACCACGCCGTTGACGCGACCCATGCTGTTTTGCGTGAGTTCGAGCACGTGCGATTCATAGCGAATTTCAACGCCCATGCTTTCGGCGGTGGCGAGCCAGGTTTCTGACAGCCCCACGCCTTCGTGTATGGTGCGCAGAATCGCGCCGCGCGGCCATTTGATTTTATTGCCCACCTTGAGGCCCATCACCGAGCGCGCCAATTCAAAATGATGCTTGCCCACCGCCTGCATCCAGCACGTGGTGTCGTAGGATTCATCGATCATGGTGTCGAGCAGCGCGCGGTCGCTGCGCCCTTCGGTCACGCGCAGCAGGTCTTCCTCGAACGCGGCCTTTGGGTACAGCGGTACGTCAGCGTGAAAACCCGGATACTCTGTTTCGACATCGGGGATAAAACGGTCAAGTTGTTCCACCTTGTCGAACACGAATCTGAAAATCGCGCCGCTGAAATAAGTATTGCCGCCGCGCTGCGCCTGCGGCGCTTTTTCCAGCATCAGTACTTTTTTAGCGCCGTGCTCCCGCGCCGACACCGCTGCCGCACCTGCCGCATTACCCGCCCCTACAATAATTACGTCGTAGCTCATGATCTCTCACCTGTTAATTAACGATTAAACTGCAACACATAAATACCGTGATTTTTATCTGATACAAAAATATTGCCGCGCGCATCCACAATCACGTCTTCCGATTGTGTGGCCAAGCCGGTTTTCGGCAGCGGCCCCAGGCGCTTGACCGGATCGGGCGGCAGAAAGTAGCCGATCTCTTTCGGCGCGCGTTCATCCGAGATATCGAATGCGCGCAACCCCGCATTGAAATACGCAAGGAACACAATATTCTCGTCTTGATACAACACATCCTGAAACTGCGGCTGATGCTGATTGTGCGGGCCAAAGCGCCCCGCCTGCTCGCAGAAATTTTTGTACGGGTATCCCTTGGGCGGGATCGGCAACGGAAATAGCGAAATCAATCGCGGCCGGGTTTCCACGCGGATATCAACAATGCCGGCAAAACCCAGTGGCTCATCGCAGCGCTCCGAGATCGCCTCGGAGTTGACCACCACCAGCGGGCGCTTTTGCAGCGGCACGGCGGTATGCACCGCGATGCGCGAGGCGAACGGCGGCGAAAACGGCAGGTCACTGATGAGTTTGGGCGCTTTGAAATCGCTCACATCCAGAATCACAAAACCGCCACCGCCATAGGGCAGATAGGCACGATCTCCCACCACGTAGGCGCCGCCGTGCAGCAGCGTGTGTTCGGGCGCGCCGTTCTCGCCGCCTGCCGTCCACTGCCCTTTGCGCCACCAGCGTGAAATCTCTTTCGGGTTCGCCGGATCGGAGATATCGACGATCTGATAGATATGACCATCGTAGCCATCCGGCAGCGCCGTGGTATGCACGTAATTGCCGCCCGCGTAAAAATTGCGGTGCGTGCCCTTGCCGCCGGTTTTGTAGTGGCCGATACGTTGCGGATTTTCCGGATCAGCCAAACTCCAGATGTAGAAACCTTCGCCGTACGGCCCGTTGACATCGCCGCCCCAGCCCGGCGGGATGCGTTCCATCGAGGTGATCATCTTGCCGTCGGCAATTTGCACCTGTAGCGTCCAGGTGTTCGGCGGCCCCTCGATATAACGAACGAAGCGCGGATTTTTCGGATCCGTGATTTCCACCACCGACCAGCCGCTGCACCAGAAATGTGCGGTATACAAGTACCAGCGCTCACCGGATTTGTGGATCGCCATCTTAAAGCCCGGACGCTCCTCAAGCCCGATGTAGCCGACGGTCTCGAACCCCTGGCTGAACGCGTGTCCCGCGGGAAATGGCATACTGGTATCTCCAAAATGGCCGGTAGAGCGCCATTATATAAGCGCCTGTTTCATAACGATGCGCGACGGGGGGCGCCATATTGAAACATCCGCGCGCTTACTCTACACTAGCTCTTAGCCAAACTGGACTCAGCACCACGAATCAAGGCAGACAAAGCAGACTAAGGAGATCAACATGGCCGACGACAAGCCCGCGCAACCCGCAGTACTCGATAGCGCAACGGACGCTTACTTTCGCTCGCTGGAGGGCCTCAAGTATCCTCAGGCGCTGGTGGATCAATTCCCGCGTATCGCGAACAAACTCGCCGAATTAAAAGACGACAAGCCCAAGTTGGTCGAGTATTTCAATTCACTCACCAACAATCAGCGCGACAAACGCAATGGTTTCCCCTTCAGCATATTGATGAACATCCAGGACCTGCGCGAGGTCATGGTGGGTGACGCCAATGGCTTCGTGCTCGACGAGACCAACAAGTGGGTATCGTAGGGCGGCGCCTTTACATCCGAAGCAATGCTTACTCCGGCTTGATATTTGCCAGGCGAAACAGTTCCGCCAGCGTTTTTAGATCGTTCAGCAGAAATTTCCTGAAATCCGCCGGCGCGCTGGCGAGCGGTACATAACCGCCGCTTTCGAGATAGTCGCGCATCTTCGGCACCTGCACGGCTTTGGCGATTTCAGTGTGCCAACGCGACACAGCGGCCACCGGCGTCGCGGCGGGCGCAAATACACCATGCCACGCCGCCTCGTAAACAAATCCCGGAATCACCTCGCCCATCGTCGGCAAATCCGGCATACCGGCCCAACGTTTGCCCGCTGAATACCCCAGCGCTTTAAGTCGCCCGGACTTGATGTGCTGCAACACCACCGTGGGCGCGGCGAACGCAACCTGAATTTCGTTGCTCAGTACGCCGGTGATCATCGGCGCCAATCCTTTGTACGGCACATGGATCATCTTCGATCCCGACTTGGCGTTCATGAATTCGCCCAGCAAATGCTGGCTGTTGCCGATGCCGCCGGAGCCGAATTTGATGTTGCTCGAAGGCGCCTTGCTCAGTTCGATCAGTTCCTTCAGCGTCTTTGCCGGCACCTGCGCGTTCAACAGCACCAGATAACCCGGCATGGTGGCCACCAACGTCACCGGCGCAAAGTCGTTGATCACATGAAACGGCAGTTTTTTCTGCGCCAACTGATTGATGATGAACGAGTTCGAGGAATACAGCACCGTATGGCCATCCGGCGCCGCGCGTGCCACCAGCTCCCCGGCGATAATGCCGTTGGCGCCGCCGCGATTATCGACAACGATATTATGCCCAAACGCCTGTTCCAGAAAAATTACCAGCGCGCGTGAGTTCGCGTCCATGCTGCCGCCCGCCGGTTGCGGCACCACCACGCGCAACGGGCGCATGGGGAAGGCTTGCCCCCACGCCATGTGCGTAGCGGCCGTCGCCAGCAACAGCACCCAACGTATAACCGCCACCTTATTTCTTCGCCAGGATATCGAGCAAGCCGCGCATCGCCATCCAGTAACCAAATATGCCAAAGCCGGTAATAACGCCCCGCGCGACTTTAGCCACCTCGGACTGCCCGCCGCGCCGCGCCGGATTCGAAATATGCAATTCAATCGACGGAAATTTCACCTGCGCCAGCGCCGCGTTGAGCGAACGATAGCCGGAGCTGAATCCCGCCGGATTGATGATGCACGCGTCCACGCCGCTTTCGTGCGCCGCATACAGTTTGTTGATCACTTCGCCTTCAATATTCGAGTGAAAAATATCCACGTCCCAGCCGAGTTCGGCCGCGTATTTGCGAATATTTACATCGTATTCCGGCAGCAGCATCGGGCCGAATACATCCAATTGCGTCTTGCCGCGCATGTTCATCCCTGCGCCGTGTATCACCAGTAATTTGGCCATGTTCCCATTTCCTTGAATTTAAATAGGCTTCCAACTTAACACATCGCGCGAACGCGCCGGGTAGCATCGCCGGCTTGCCTTCCATCATGCGATCATCCGCCTGCGCCGTTCCTTCTCTCGATCCATGCATCAAAATTTCACACCCTTGCGCAACCCCGTTATGATACGGTGAAACATCGCACTGGCCCGGAATCCGCGCCGCTATTTCACATCGTTACAAGTCGTTATATGAACACCTCCTCTTTACGCCTGGGCTTCATGGGATTTGGCGAAGCCGCGTTTTTATTCGCGCAGGATTTGGCCCAGGCAGGCGTGACAAACATCGTGGCGTACAGTCCGTCGGGCGCGAAAGCCGGGCCCAGCGATGCCGCGCACCTGCGTGCGCAAAACGCGGGTGTGCTACTGGTTAAAACACCGGCGGCGCTCGCCAAACGCGCCGACATTATCCTTGCACTGACGCAAGGCAAATCAGCCCATTCCGCCGCGCGCAAGATTGTAAAGTCGCTTAAAGCGCATCATCTTTACGTCGATGCCAGCACCAACTCGGCGGCAGCGATGGAAAAAATTGCCGCGCTGATCGGCGATCGCGCGAAATTCGTCGACGCCGCCATCATGGCGCCGGTGGCCGTGGCACGCCTCAAGACACCGCTTGTGATCAGCGGCGCGCATGCGGCGGCGTTTCGCGACGCGCTCACCCCATTCGGTATGGACATCAAGGTTGTCAGCGATGCCCCCGGCGCCGCCAGCGCAATGAAACTCATCCGCAGCGTGTTCATGAAAGGTCTCGCGGCATTACTGTTTGAATCGATGGAGGCCGCGCACCGCCGCGGCATGCTCGATGTGTGCGCCGAAGACATCTCCGCGACCTTCGACGCCATTGCATTCCGCAAAATTCTCAAGCGTTATATCTGCAGCACGCCCGCCCACGCCGCGCGGCGCGTACATGAAATGCAGGAAAGCCTGGAAATGCTGCAATCCATCCACAGCCGCGACCGCATGACGCGCGCGACCGCGGCCTTCATCAAAGAATTCGCCGGTAGCGGGCTGGATAAACAATTTCCTCAAGAAGCGGACAGCGTGCGGGATGTGCTGGATGCGTGGATCGCTGCGAAGCCGGATTAATAAACGTTTTGATCACCCATTCAAGGACACATCACCATGCAAACCAACCGCGTCAAAAAAATCATTCGTGAAGGCGGCCTTGCGCTGGGCACTTACGTCGGCGGCATTGCCGATCCGCAGATTGTCGAGATCATCGGCCACGCCGGTTTCGACGCCGCGTTTATCGACATGGAGCACACCAGCTTCGATCTGCGCGATGTGCAACTGATGGTGATGGCCGCGGAACGTGTCGGCATATCGCCCATCGTGCGCCCACCCGGTTTCGACCCAGCGTTTTTGCTGCGGCTGCTCGACATGGGCGTGCAAGGTTTGCAGATTCCGCACATCAGCAACGTCGAAGCCGCGCGCGCGGCGGTGCAGGCGGTGCGTTATCCGCCGCTCGGAGATCGCGGCATGGCGGGCGCGTCGCGCGCCAATGATTACGGCAAGATGCCGATGCTGGAACACATCGCGCAATCCAACCGCGAAATCACGCTGGCCTTGATGATCGAAGACCAGCAGGCGCTGGATCAACTGGAAGACATCGCCAAAGTGGAAGGCGTTGACCTGATCGTGGTCGGGCCTTCGGATATGTCGCGCACGCTCGGCGTGACCGGCACGCCGAATCATCCGAAGCTGCTGGCGGTGATCGAGCGCCTGCAAAAGGCGCTGAAGAACGGCGCCGGCGCGAAACTGGCGCTGCCGATCAATCACCCTGCTCTGCCGCGCGACGCCGGGCAACTCAAGGCGATGGGCTGCGCCTATGCCAACTGCGCACCCTCGCCCGAAGTGCGCCTGATGAAATCGCTGCATGCGCTGGCAGCGGTGATGCGTAAACAGTTATAGGGCGGCCAGGTATG
>CAMDDY010000091.1 GCA_945893125.1 Bordetella parapertussis | reverse complement strand
AAATCATCTTCCAGTGATGTGCTTTCCCAGGGAATTTGCGCGCCGTTGGATTTGCGCCGCACGCCCAGGCGCACGCGCTTGAACACGTCTTCAATACGCGCCTCCTTCACCTGTATCTCGCGCAGCAGGTGTTCGGTATACAGGCCATTGGCGCCTTCGCCGTCGCTGGCGACGTTGCCGGGTGAAGTGGCGTACGCGAGCAACGTGCCGGGCGGCGCGTCGATTTGCGACAGGCCTTTTTGCTCGACACGGAAATCGCGCGCAAACGGGTTCTCGCGACAGGCGTCGAGTACGATCACGTTTAATGGATTGGCGGCCTTGGTGATGCCTTCGATCAGGCCGCCGAGGTCCACGCCCTGCATGGCCACATCGTCCATTTTTTTTATTGCGGCCTCCACCGGCAGCAAAAAATTTCGCCACGCCAGTTGCAGGCCGTGGCCGGCAAAATAGAATAGTCCGACACACTTTCGCTTGGTCAGCGTTTGCACATGCGTTTGAATCGCCGCGATCATTTCGGCACGGCTACTGTCCAGTTTGATCGTGACATCAAACCTGGCTGCCTTGAGCGCCGCACCCATGGCATTCGCATCGTTGGCGGGATTTTTCAGTTCCGGCGCGCCGCGGTAACGGCTGTTGCCGATCACCAGCGCGATCTTCGGCAACCCGATCAACTTCAGCGCGCCATCCGATTGCGCCCACAGCCGCGCGTACGGCAGCGGCAGGAACAGGGTGCTTGCCGCCAGGCCGCGTTTGAGTGTGCGCCGTCTGTTGATATTCATACGCACTATTATGTACCAGCGATATCGTGTGTGCCATGGCAAGCGCGGTGATTCACGTTCAATCGAGCCGCAGTCCGTCGATGGTCGGCGTGAGCTCCAGATACTTGGTGATCTCGCTATCGAGAAATTTCTGAAACGCCGCCGGACCGCTGCCGTCGAGTTCGAATCCCTCGCGCGCAAGAAAGTTTCCGAGCTCGGGGTGTTTGAGCGCTTCGGCGGTCGCTAGCGCCAGGCGTGTCACCGTGAGCGCGGGCGTATGGCGCGGCGCGAGCAAGCCGTACCACGAGGTGTATTCAAATCCGGGCACGCCGCCTTCGGCAACCGTGGGCAGGTCGGGAAAGGCGGGCGAGCGCCGCGCGGTCGTCACCGCCAGCGCGCGCAGCCGGCCGGCTTTGGCGTGCGGCAGCACCGACAGCGGGCCGGTGAACAATACCGATGATTCGCCGGCCACCGTGGCGATCAGCGCGGCGGAACCTTTGTAGGCGACGTGCAGCAGATTGACCTTGGCGTTTTTCTTCAGCAATTCTCCGGCGAAATGGCTGGTGGAGCCGATGCCCGCCGAGGCGTAATTGATCTGCCCCGGCTTGGCGCGTGCCAGCGCCAGCAATTCGCCAACCGAGTTCGCTGCAAGCGACGGATGCACCACGAGAATGAAGGGGATTTTTGCGAACAGCGTGACCGGTGCAAAATCCTTTTGCGGATCGAACGGCAATTTGCCGCGCCGCAAGCCGGCATTGATGGCGTGGGTGCTCGACACCCACAGGAGGGTGTAGCCATCGGCATTCGCCTTGGCGGCAATGTCGGTGCCGGTGATGTTGCTTGCGCCCGGCCGGTTATCGACCACGACGCGTTGGCGCAAACTTTCGGATAGACGACCCGCGAGCATGCGCACGGTGGCATCCGCGCCGCCGCCCGCCGCCACCGGTGTCACCAGGCGGATCGGGCGGTTGGGATAGTCCTGCGCGCCGGCGGCATGCGTCAACGCGGCCAGTGTGATGAACCATCCGTAACGATAGCGATAGGCAGGTCGAACGTGCATGTCCCATTCCCATTCCTTGCTTCAGCGTGGCAGTATACGGTAGGCGTTTCACCACGCGCTATGCTGCCCGGTGGACTGTGATGTCGTACACCATGGCAGCTATTGACTGCGGCGGCGAGACGCGGTGATACTTTGCAACGCTGGGAGCTTCCGCCTCGGCGAACAAACCGCCGCCCCACGATCTGCTAACGTCAATCTTCGATTCATCAGGAGGCTGTATCTACGATCTTCATCTCAGCGCGGAGCAACTTGAAATCCGCGATACGGCGCGCGGCTTTGTCCGCGACGAAATCAAGCCGATCACGCTGCATCCCAGCCGTTTGGAGCCTTTTGAGAAGCCGCTGCTGATAGACCTGTTGTCAGGCGCGTCGAAGATGGGTTTGCGCGCCCTCGCGCTGTCGGAGGAAGCCGGCGGCGCGGGCGCCGACCACCTGACCGCGTGCCTGGTGATGGAAGAACTCGCGCAGGGCGATGCGGATATCGCCGTGGTGCTTGCGCACACCGCCGTGCTCGCGCATTTGATGTTTGACGAGTGGATGACGCCCGCGCAGCGCACGCGCTTTTTGCCGGCGTTTATCGACGGCGACGGATTTCATCTCGCCTGCGCGGGCCGCGATGCAGAAGCTGGACTTGCGCCGTATTACCACTTGCCGCGAGGCGAAGCCGCCGCGCCGCGGGTCAGCGCGGTGAAAAACGGGGAAACCTGGGTCATCAACGGCGAGGTTGCGGCAGTGGCGAATGCGTCGATGGCGCAACTTTTCGCGGTGGAAGTAGATACGCCGGACGGAATCACTCTGTTGCTGGCGCCGCGCGAAACGGGGGGTCTCGACGTGCAGGCACTCAACGCGGCGCGCGGCACGCCCCTGATACGTTGGGGCCACGGCGCGGCGGGCACGGTGGTGTTCAAGAATTGCCGCGTGCCGGCGGAGCATGCGTTGGGTGGGGTGAGTCAGGCCGCCATCAACACTTACACAGCCCGCGTCGCGCCGCTGCTGGCGGCGGCCAACATCGGCATCGGGCAGGTGGCCTTTGATGCGGCGATTGATTACACCAGGCTGCGCCGCCAGGGCGGAAAGAAAACCATGGAGCATCAGGCCATCGGCACGCTGCTCGCCGATATCGCGATCAAACTTGAAGTGGCGCGCAACATGGTGTGGAAAGCGGCGTGGGCGCTGGATCATCCGGACGCAGTGGCGGATCGCAGCCTGTCGTGTCTGCCGCTGCATCACATCGCGCGCACCTTCGCGAGTGAAGTGATCGTCGAAGTGACCGAGCGCGCCGCTGAATGTTTCGGTGCGATGGGTGTCATGCGCGACATGCCGCTGCAACAGTACTTAGACGATGCGCTGATGTTCAAGCACGGCGCGCTCGGCGCCAACGCCACCAAGTTGCTGATTGCCGAAGCTGTGGCCGGCTACAAACGCTAAAAGGAACACCATGGATTTTTCGTTGAATGCAGAGCAGCGCGAATGGCAATTGAAGGCCCGCCAGTTCGCAATCGAAGAGATACGCCCGCGTTCGTTGCAGCGTGATGCGATTGCCGCGCCGCAGGATACCTTCGACTGGGAGCTGATTAAAAAAGGCTCGAAGCTGGGTTTTCGCACGGCGGCGGCGCCGAAAGCCTTCGGTGGGCACGGCATCGACCTGGTCACGCAAGTGCTGGTGATGAGCGAGCTTGCCAAAGGCGACAGTGCGATCTCCAAGGCGTTCAGCCAGAACTGGAAGTGGAGCCAGTTGATCGCGGCGGTGTGTACTAAAGAGCAGCAAGAACGCTTTTTGACGCCGTTCATCGCGGACGACACATACCTGCTGGGTTCGGGCACCACGGAACCCAATTCGGGTTCGGACAACCGGCTGCCGCCGGGAGATCCGCCGTCCGGCATCCGGCTGCGCGCGGAGCGCAAGGGTGACGAGTGGATACTCAACGGCGAAAAAGTATTCATCGCCAACGGCAATATCGCCAAGCTGTTTTTCGTGCGCGCGCGCTCGGATTCAAAAGTGGATGCGCGTCAGGGTTCGACGTTGTTTCTGGTGCCGCGCGACACGCCGGGCTTCCGCTTCGGCAAAGTATTCAACAAACGCGGTTGGCGCTTTTATCAAAACGCCGAACTCATTTTTGACAACGCGCGCGTGCCGCACGCCAACGTGGTCGGTGAAGTGAATTCCGCGGCGCGCGTGCGTGGCGGCGATCCGTCCGAGTTCGGCGATCTCGAACTCGCGGCGAACGCTTTGGGCGTTTGCGACGCGGCCTACGAACTCGCCATGCAGCGCGCCCGCACGCATCACGAGGGCGGCAAACCGATGAGCAGCCAGCAGATCACGCAGCTTCAGCTCTCGGAGATGAATATGCTCACCGAAGCGCTGCGCTCGTTTGTGCTGCGCACCGCATGGGAAAGAGACCGTGCGGTGGCGCGTGATCCCGCGGCAAAAGACTTTGGCCCGGCCTTGTTCGTGACGAACTTTTCCAAGATCGTCATTCAGCGGGTCACCGAGCTCAACATGGATCTGCACGGCGCCGACGGCATGGCCATGGACGCGTACGCCGACAAACTGGTGCGCGACGCGCATATCTGGACGCACCTGGCCGGTGACAATGTGACGCGCATGAAAGCGATCCGGCATTACATTCATTGAGTCCCTGTCTTTAGCGGAGTATTCCATGCAAGCTGAAAAACATAAGCCCATAGCCGCGCCTTGCGCCTGGCACGGCGCGGAGATGAAAAACAAATCCGACTGGCTGCGGGCATTTAGCGCGGCGGAACTGGCGGAGATTGATGCTGCGTTGCAGGCGGTGAAACAGCGCGGCATCGATCTGTTCGACGTCGAGCAGCGGGATTTTCCGCTGCCGAATTTTGCGCAAGGGCTGGCGGCGATCTCACGGGTACTCGAATCCGGCATCGGCATGATACTGCTGCGCGGCCTGCCGCTGCGTTATACGCCGGACGATCTGCGCACCGTGTATTGGGGCATCGGCACGTATTTGGGCACGGCGGTGTCGCAAAACAAAACCGGCGAACTGTTCGGCACCGTGAAGGATTTTCAGGAGGAATACGTCAATACCACACGCCGTGGATCGCGCACCGCCGAAGGCTTGCAGTTTCACAGCGACCGCTGCGATGTGGTGGGACTGCTATGCGTACGCAAAGCGAAATCGGGTGGCGCGAGCCGCATCGTGAGTTCGGTCGCCATACACAATGAAATTCTGCGCCGCCGCCCGGATTTGATCGACACCTGCTATGAAAACTGGGTGCATAGCTGGCAGGGCGAAGAGCCGCCGGGCAGCGGCCGCACCTATCTGCGGCCGATCTTTGGATTTCGCGATGGATTTTTTACCGGCATGTTTTCACCGGCCTACACACAGTTCGCGCAGGATTTTCCCGAGGTGCCGCGCCATACGTCCAAACAACTCGAAGCCTTGTCGCTTTACACGCAACTGGCGGAGGAGCTGGCGCTGGATATGCATTTCGAGCCGGGCGATATACAACTGCTCAACAACCACGTGATCTATCACGGACGCACGCGTTACGAAGATTATCCCGAGGAAGAAAAAAAGCGTTTGTTGCTGCGGCTGTGGTTGAGCGCGCCGGATGCGCGTCCGTTGCCGCATGGTTATGAGGAAGTGTTCGGCAACATCGAGCGCGGCCTGGTGCGCGGCGGCGTGCCGTGCCGTGAAGGCTGGTGGCGCGATGTGACGCAGTTTCGCAAGAACCGCACGGGGATACACGCGAAGGGCGCGAATTGAATTTGCCGTGCGCTTCAGCGCGTCGCCCCCTCCCCAATCCTCCCCCGCTTGCGCAAGGGAGGGGTTTTCTTTGCGCGTGCGGAAGCTTTTGTTTCATCACCGCGCTGTTTTCACACAGTGCCAACGCCCAAAGCGCAGGACAGACGTATCCGCTAAAACCCGTGCGCATTGTCGTCGGCTTTTCTCCCGGCGGCATCGCGGATGTCACGGTGCGGCTGTTCGCGCCGAAACTTTCCGAAACGCTGGGCCAGCAAATCGTCGTCGAGAACCGCCCGGGTGCGTCGGGTGCGATTGCCACCGAGCGCGTGGCCACTTCCGCGCCGGACGGCTACACGCTGCTTGCACCGACGGCGGCCGATGCGGTGATCCCGGTGATGCGCGCGAAGCTGCCGTATAACCTTGAGCGCGATCTGACGCCGGTGTCGCTGGTGGCGGTGGCGCCGTTTGTGCTGGTGGTGCATCCCTCGGTGCCGGCGCGCAACGTCAAGGAGCTGATCGCACTGGCGCGGGCGCAGCCGGGCAAGCTGAGTTACGGTTCGGTGGGCATCGGCACCACGCCGCATCTGTCGGCGGAGGCGTTGAAGATGATGTCGGGCATCAACATTTTGCATGTGCCGTTTAAAGGCGGCCTCGATAACGTGATCGCGAATGCCAGCGGGCTGGTCGACATGGTGTGCGCCAGCATACCGTCGCTGATGCCGTTCATCGGGCAAGGCACGCCGCGGCTGCGCGCGCTGGCCGTCACCAGCGGCAAGCGCACCGCGCTGATGCCCGCGGTGCCGACACTCGATGAATCCGGCGTGCCCGGCTACGACCGCTCGTCGTGGGTGGGCATGCTCGCGCCGGCGACCGTGCCAAAAGATATCGTCGCAAAACTTAATGCGGCATTGGTGAAAGTGGTGAACACCGCCGAGATGCGCGAAACGTTTACGCGGCAGGGCGTTGAGCCGCAGACCAATTCGCCGGAGCAATTCGCAGCTTACATCCGCGGTCATCTGGAACAGAATACCAGGCTCATCAAGGCCATTGGCTTGCGACCGGAATGACGCATTGTGTTAAGTAATTGTTTTTAAAGGAAAATTATGAGCAGGCAACGCATCGGTTTTGTCGGCGTGGGTTTGATGGGCAGCAGCATGTCCAAACATTTGATGGAGGCGGGGTTCCCGGTGATCGTGCATGACACCGATCCCGCGCGTGTGGCGGCGGCGGTGAAGCTGGGCGCGAAAACCGTGTCGTCACCGGATCAAATGCCGGGGCAGGTGGATGTGCTGATGTTTTCATTGCCGACTTCCGACATCGTGAAAGACGTGGTGCATAACCAGTTGAAACTGTTTCAAACCGGCAGGCCGGGATTGATCGTGCTGGATGCGACCACAGCGGATCCCGAAAAATCGGCGGCGATTGCAGCGGATCTGGCCAAGGTGGGCATCCGTTTTCTCGATTGCACCGTCAGCGGCACCAGCGAAATGTGCGCGGTGAAAGACATCATCTTCATGGTCGGCGGCAGTCAGGACGCGTACGCCGAATGCGAAGGCCTGTACGCGGCGATGGGGCGCGAGTGGATGCACATGGGTGCCAACGGCAACGGCGCGATCATGAAGCTGTGCGTGAACCTGGTGCTGGGGTTGAATCGCATGGCGTTGGCGGAAGGACTCACGCTCGCGCGCAAGGCCGGCATCGATCCGTTGCAGGCGCTGGAGGTGCTGAAAAAATCCGCCGCGTTTTCAAAAATCATGGATCAAAAAGGGTATCGCATGGTTGAAAAGCGTTTTCATCCGCCGGCAGGCAAGCTGCGTATTTATTTGAAGGACGTGCGTGCCATGCTGGCGCTGGGCGAACGTTTGAATTGCCCGCTGCCGCTGATTAGCCTGCACGCGCAGGCGTTGTCGTCGGAGGTATCTAAAGGGCGTGGCGAGTGGGATAGCGCAAATATTATTTCGTTTTATGACGAGCTGGCGGGGTATCCGGCGCCGAAGGCGCCGTCGTAGTGCGCAACATGGCCGCAAAACTACGGATACCGGGCACGCTGCTGTTACTGGCCGCGGCCTGCGGAAACGTAGCCGTCGCGCAAACCAAACTGCCGGACTACCCCGCGCGCGCCTTGCGGCTGGTCAATCCCTACAGCCCCGGCGGCACCACCGATCTGGTGGCGCGCATGATCGCGATACGGCTGACCGAAGTGTGGGGGCAGCAGATCATTGTCGATAACCGGCCTGGCGCCGGTACCAACATCGGCAATGAAATCGTTGCGCGCGCGCAACCTGATGGATACACCTTGCTGGTCAACTCGGCGGCGATTGCCACGCTGACGGGTTTCTATTCCAAATTGCCATACGATCCGCTGCGCGATTTGGCCGCAGTCGTCAGCATCGGCGATTCGCCGCTGGTGATGGCGGTCAGTCCATCGATGGAAATTCGCAGCGTGCGCGAGATGATCGACTACGCGCGCGCCAAGCCCAAGTTACTTACCATTGCCTCGTCGGGCACCGGCTCGTCAACGCATCTGGCGATGGAGCTTTTCAAAGCCATGGCCAAGGTGGAGATCACGCACGTGCCGTTCAAAGGCGGCGGCCCTGCCGTGATCGCCACCGCCAGCGGCGAAGTGAACGCGATTATCAATTCGCCCGCCGTGGTGCTGCCGCATGTAAAAAGCGGGCGGCTGCGCGGCCTCGCGGTCACCAGCGCCAAGCGCAGCGAAATCGCGCCCGATCTGCCCGCGCTCGCCGAAGCCGGCGCACTGCCGGGCTACGAAGTGCAGGGATGGTACGGCGTGTTCGCGCCGCGTGCGACGCCGCGTCGTATCGTCGGCGCGCTCAATGCCGAGCTGGATCGTTATATCCAATCGCCGGAAGGTCGTGCGCGCCTGCTGTCATTCGGGCTTACCACCACCGGTGGCTCGCCGGAGTCGTTTGCGGATTACTACAAGCGTGAAACCGAACGCTGGGGGCGCATCATACGCGCGGCGGGTATCAAGAGCGATTAGTGCGTCTTAAACCATAGATTCAAAAAGGAGAATGCGTTATGAAAAATTCAGTTCGTTTCGTGATGGGTGTTCTGATTCCGGTCTACTTATTGGGCGGGGCGGTGACAAATCCGGCAATGGCGCAAGACACGCCGAAAGCAGCCCCGGCCCCGAAGCCCTTCGTCGCCGGCCGACCGCTGGGCGTTACGCTGCAGGGCGCCTACACGCTGATGTCGGGCAACGTGAAGGTCTACGGTTCGGTGGTCAACGCGGAGAGCTGCTCCTACGACGCCGTGCGCGGCCTGATCGTGGTGCCCAATCGCGGCGCAGAGCAGAGCGAGATCCCCAACGACGGGTTCGTCTCGCTGCTGAATCACGACGGCTCGGTGCATACCGCGAGGTGGATCGGCGTAAACCGCAACGGGTTGACGCTGAACCATCCGCTCGGCAGCGACATCGTCAACGGCAGTCTCTACCTGGCCGACCGCGACGGCGGCACCACCGCGACCGAGCCGACCGTGTCGGTGATCCGCAAATTCACCATGGCGACCGGCGCGCCGGCGGGCGAGCTGCGCCAGCCGCAATCCCCCGGCCTCAACGACATCGCGGTGGCCGCCGACGGCACTATCTACGGCACGCAGACCCGTGTTCCCGGCCCCTCCGACCCCAGCCATTCGAAGGTGTTCAAGATCACTGCGCAAGGCGCGGTATCCGAGCTGATCGTCGGGCCGCCGCTGCGCGAGCCCAACGGCATCGCGCTGGACAACGACGGCAACCTGTTGGTGGTCAACATCGGCAACAACGAGGTGCTGACGTTCTCGCTCGACGGCAAATTGCTCAAGACCGAACACGCGGTGCAGCCCGGCAACGACGGCCTGGTCATCCTGAAGGATGGCACCAAGTATGTGAGCAGCGTGCGGGAGGGCGGCGTCTCGCGCATCCGGCCCGGCCAGCCCGCCGAGCTGATCGCCAGCGGCATCCCGAGCGCGGCCTCGATGTGCTACGACGCCGGCGCCAATCAGTTGGTGATTCCGATGAACCTCAACCATGGCGTGGCGCTGATACCGCTGCGGTAGAAACGCCGGTGCGAGAAACCGGCGCACATTCGGCTCAATGCGCTACGCCCTGCGCCAGGCTCAGGACTTGTTACTGCGGCGCAATGCCCGCGGCCTTGACCACCTTGGCCCAGCGCGCGATGTCTTCACGCACGTAGTGCGTGAATGCCTCGGAACTGTTGCCGGCGGGCATGGCGTCGATGTTGGCCATGCGCTCGCGCATGCCGGGCGCTTGCAGCGCGGCTTGTAGGTGTGTGTTGAGTGTTTTGATGTGTTGCGTGGGTGTTTTCGCGGGCGCGAAAATGCCTTGCCAGGTCACCAGTTCAAAACCCTTCAAGCCGGATTCGTCGAGCGTGGGCACATCCGGCAGTAAAGGCCAACGTTCGATCGCGGTGACCGCCAGCCCGATCAGACGACCGGATTTCACCATCGGCACGCCCACCGAGCCGGGTGGGAACATCAGCGCGATTTGTCCGCCGAGTAGATCGTTCATCGCGGGCCCCACGCCTTTATAGGGCACATGCACCAGCCGTATGCCGGATAGTACCGCGAACCACTCTGGCGCTAAATGCGTGACGTTGCCGATGCCCGGCGAGCCGAACACCAGCTTGTCGGGGTTGGCACGGGCGTGCGCGATGAATTGCGCGACGGTGCGCGCGGGTGTTGAGGGGTGGATCACCATTACCAGACCGCTGGTGGTACTGATGCGACTCACCGGCGCAAAGTCGCGCAGCGTGTCATAGGGCAGCTTGCGGTAGATGCTGGCGTTGATGGTGTGCGAGGGTGATGCGATCAACAGCGTGTAGCCGTCGGGCGTCGAACGCGCGACCATCTCGCTGCCGATGATGCCGTTGGCGCCGCCGCGGTTGTCGATCACCACCGTCTGCCCGATTTGCTCGCCGAGTTTTTGTCCGACGAGGCGCCCTTGCACATCGATGCCGCCGCCGGGTGCAGCGGGCACGATCAAGCGTATTGGACGGGAGGGATAGGCCTGTCCTGATCCCTTCGACAAGCTCAGGACAGGCTCTGTCGAAGCGGGTTGCGCGAAGGCGTCGGGCGGTTCACACAAGATCGCGCACAAGACCGCAATGCCAACTGCCGCTATCGCGAACCGGAAGCATAAAGACTTGGCCATGTGTTCCCCGCTATAGTTTTTATCGCGCGTACGGCGCGAGGTTTGGTACGCGTTGTGTTTCGTGCCGTGATTATCGTTCCATACGGGATGTCATGACGGCTCGTAGTAACACCCATGCGTGGTTGCCGTGCGTCCGCCATCCACCACAATGTTTGCGCCACTCACGAACGATGCCGCATCGGATGCCAGGAACAGCACCACCGGCGCCACGTCTTGCGGCGTGCCCTGGCGGTCCAGCGGCGTGACGGCCACTCGGGATTGTTCTACAGGCGTTACGGCGATAGTGCTTTTGCGCGGGCCGCTGGATGAGATGCAATTGACGCGAATATTGTATTTACCCAGATCGTGCGCCATCACGTGTGTGAGAGACAACAAGCCGCCCTTGCCGGCGGAATAGGCCGCGATGTAGGGATTGCCCAGAACGCCGTCGATGGAGCCATGATGAATGATGGCGCCTGAACCGGCTTTTTTCATCAGCGGCAAAAAGGCCTGCGAGCACAAAAAGGCCGAGGTTAAATTGCGCCCGATCATGGTGGTCCAGGTTTCGTGCGTTGTTTTCTCGAAAACCTGCCGGATCGGGTTACGCCCCGCCACGTTAAACAGGATGTCCACTTTCGCGAGTGTTTTTTCGCAGGCGTCCGCCACGGCCTGCACTTGGGCTGCGTCGGTTACATCGGCATGAAAATACGGCAGATCAAATGCATCCAAACGCAGCAGGCGCGCATCTTTCATTTCAGCATTGTCGTCGATGCAAATCACTTGGGCGCCTTCGCGCGCGAACATCAGCGCGGCAGCATGACCAAGACCCCAGGCGTCGCCTGCGATCACAGCGGTTTTTCCTTTGAATTGCATCGTCATCGTGATACCTCTTTATAAAGATCGGTACGCCAGAACGACGGTGGGTGAGGCGGGCCGAATGGGAATCAAACCCGTGCAGGGCGTTGCGTTACGCATCCACCCGCGGCACCGTCACGCCCACCAGCATGTCGCGCGACAGCAGGCCCGCGAGCTTTTCTTCGCTCCAGCCTTCGGTGCCCTTGGGGCGCATCGGCACCACGAGGTAGCGCATGTCGGCGTTGGAGTCGTGTACGCGCACGGCCACGCTGTCGGGCAATTCGGTGCCGAATTCCTTTAACACGGCGCGCGGCTCGAACACCACGCGTGAACGGTAGTTGCGGCTTTTGTACCAGGTGGGCGGCATGCCGAGCAGCGCGCGCGGATAACACGAGCACAGTGTGCAAACGATGACGTTATGCGTGTCGGGCGTGTTCTCAACCGCGATTAACCGCTCCGCTTCGAGCATCGCGCCCATCTCGGCGCAGGCGGCGCGCCCATCCGCGAGCAGGCGTTGCTTGAACGCCGGATCGACCCATGCGCGCGCCACCACCTGCGCCCCATGGTACGGAAACTCTTCGTCGAAGAGTTCCATGCGTTTGGCGACCTGCGCGGCGGTAATCACGCCTTTTTGTTCCAGCAACTCCTGCATGGCGCGGCTCATGATTTCGTAGTCGCCGGGCGGGCCGTTGTCGTGTTCGTTGGCCGGATTGGGCTGCTGGTGATCGTCGTGATCATGGTCGTGATGGTCGCGCGAGTAATGGTCGTGGGTGGTTTTGGTCATGGTTTGTCTTCCCAATTTCAAGGTCAAACGCTTTTGACACAGATTAACGCAGATGAACGCAGATTTCCCTGGGGTTAATCTGCGTTCATCTGCGAAATCCGTGTCGAAGATTTTTGCCTTTTGTGGTTAATCCGTGGAAAAAGTATTCTGTCCTACACCGGTTCCAGCCAATGCTCGAAGATTTCCATTTCAATAATGTCATTCGCTGGCCCCGCGTAGCCGGGCCACACTTGCGTTTGCAGAAAACGCACGCGGTAGAGCACTTTTGCAGGCAGGCCGTCGAAACCGTAGGCGAGTTCTTCGGGGTTCGGGTATGCGCCGCAGATGCGTTCGATCACGCCTTGCTTGCCGCGGATGTATTGCGGCGTGCGGCGGTGCCCGGGCGGGAATGCGCGTTTGACGGCTACCTTGTCGCCGACGGTGTAGCGGTGGACGGGCGCCGGGGTGTAGGTGCTTTTTAATGCGGCCGCGCTGTTCATTTTTTGGCCGCCTTTTTGATGGGTGACTCCATCTCATCCGGTACATTAAAGCGCGCGCGGATCTCCGCCATCTTGGCGGCGAGTTCCTGTTCGGTGAAGATACCCTTTTCGAGCAGCACGGTGCGCATGGCGCTGGTGGTGATCTCGAAGTAGTGCATGTCCTTGTAACGCTCGCCGAGGTCTTCGGCGGCGCGCCGCAGTTCGTCGGTGCAGGTGATTTTGGCCATTTGCACAACGGAGCGAAAGGCATTGGCCTGACGCTCCCAATGCTTCATGCCGTGGTCAACGGTGTCTACCGCGCCGGCGGCTTCG
>CAMDDY010000090.1 GCA_945893125.1 Bordetella parapertussis | reverse complement strand
GCGAGCACGCGTTTTCCGCCGGACACCGATCCGGGCCTGGTCGATTGGTACAGCGCCGAATACGCGAAGGGTCGCCCCGACGTGCAACTGGCCTACGCAAAGCTCGTCAACAGCGCCAGTGCTGCGGACTTTTTACCGCGCATCCAGGCGCCGGTGCTGGGCTTGTATCCCACCGCCGGCGCGATCACCAGCGCGGAGCAGGAGAAGATGCTGCGCGAGAACGTGCGCGATTTGCGCATCGTGCATCTGCCGACGCCTTATCACATGGTTCATTACACCCACCGCGCGGCTTGTGCTTCGCATCTGCTGCACTTTATGGCGAGCCATGATGGGGTGGCGTGTCGTGAGGCTTGAGTGACCCCTGCGCGCGTTATAGCTTCTGCCTTGCTCGGCGCGGCCATCGGCGTGATGGCCTGCGAATCAGCGGCGCAAGCGGGCTTTCCCAACCGCGCCGTGCGCATGGTCATTCCGTCTCCGCCCGGCGGCGGCACTGATCTCGTTTCGCGCACGGTCGCGCAAAGACTTACCGAGACGTGGGGCCAGCCGGTGATCGTGGATAACCGACCGGGCGCCAACGGCATTATCGCCACCGACTTCGGCGCGAAATCCAAGCCGGATGGCCACACGCTGCTGGTCGTCCTCGCGATTCATGCGATCAATCTGTCGTTGTATCGCCAGTTACCGTACGACACGGTCGCCCACTTCGCGCCGGTGTCGTTGATGGCGCAGTACCCGTTCATCCTCACCATTCATCCCTCGCTGCCTGCAAAAACCGTGCGCGAATTGATCACGCTTGCGCAGTCACGGCGCGGGCAGTTGAGCTACGCATCGTCGGGCAATGGCAGCGGCCCGCATCTGGGCTTCGAGCTTTTCAAGACTATGGCGAAAGTGGATCTGGTCCACGTGCCGTACAAAGGCGCGGGGCCGGCGAACGTTGATCTCATCGCCGGGCAGGTGCAGGCGATGTTCAACAACTTTGCCGCGGCGATTGCGCACATCCAGAGCGGGCGGCTGCGCGTACTGGCCGTCACCAGCGCGCAGCGTTCGCCGTTGCGGCCCGATTTGCCGACGCTCGCCGAATCGGGCTTTCCCGGATTTGATGTCACCGGTTGGTATGCGCTGCTCGCGCCCGTGGGCACGCCGCCGGCGATACTAGCGAAAGTGCAGACGGACGTGGCGGGCGCGTTGCGGTTGCCGGCGGTGCGCACGCGGCTTTCGAGCGAAGGCGCGGAGCCGGTGGGCAGCACGCCCGAGGAATTCGAGAAATTTCTCGCGGCCGAAATTCGCAAATGGGCGAAGGTCATCAAGGACGCCAACGTGCCGCCGCAGTCGCCCTAGCGCCGCGCGCTCGTGGACAATGCGGCGTACCTATTCCGGCCGTATGCCCGCGGCGCGTATCACGTTCGTCCATTTGACGATTTCGGACTTGAGATACGTCTGAAATTCCTGCGATGAACTGCCGGTCGGATCGGCGCCCTGACGGGTGATGGAGTCGGATGTCTCGGGCATGCGTAGCGCGCGCAGCAGTTCGGCATTGAGGCGCTCGACGATGGCGCGCGGCAATCCCGCCGGGCCCACGACGCCGTACCAGTTCGCGGCTTCGTATCCGGGATAACCGGATTCCGCGATGGTGGGCGTATCCGGCAATTGCGTGGCGCGCTTGACCGACGTCACGGCGAGCGCCTTCACCCGGCCGGCGCGTATTTGCGGAAGGCCGCCGGGCACCGATGCAAACTGCATGGGCACTTCGCCGCCGATCACGGCGGTCAGCGCCGGCGCCGCGCCCTTGTAGGGCAGGTGTCGCAGCGAAATATTGGCCATGCGGCTTAACAGTTCGCCGGCCAGATGCGTGGTCGAGCCGGTACCGCCGGATGCATAATCGATTTGCCCCGGACGCGCCTTGGCCAGTTCAACCAGTTCGGCAATGTTCTTCGCGGGGAACGAACCATTGGCGATCAGCACCTGCGATGCCGAGGCCACCAGCGCGATGGTGGAAAAATCGTTGACCGGGTCGAACGGCAATTTCTTGTGCAGGCCGGCATTGGCCGCGTGGCTGCTGGTAACCATCACCAACGTATAGCCGTCGGGCGCGGCCCGCGCGCCGATTTCAGAGGCAATGGCGCTGCCGGCGCCGGTGCGATTGTCCACCACCACCTGCTGGCGCATGCTTTCCGCCATGCGCGCGCCGACGATGCGCGCGAGTATATCGGCGGCGCCGCCCGGCGGGAATCCCACCACCATGCGGATAGGCCGCACCGGATACTGCTGCGCGTGCAAGGGTGCGGTGCAGATCGCGCTGAGAAGCAACGCGGTTAATGGGAGTGCGCGTACGTATGGCAAGTGCGGCATGGGCGAGGCGGTGGCAGGCATGTCAGGCGGCATACAGTCTACGCAGCGCGCGCACATTTTTGACGTTCTCGATATTGTGCAGCACGGCGAGCAATTCCGTGCTGCGCTTTTTGCCGAGCACCGGGACGATCAGGTCGAGCGCCTTTTCATCGACCTCGCGCGCGCTGAGCGGGTTTTCAGCGATGCCTTTCGCGGCCATGGTTTGATGCGTGATCGTCCGACCGTCTTTCAGCGTAATGTCCATGATGCAGCGCCAGCCGCGCACGGCGGTCGGCATGGTGTCATCGGCCACGGCGTGTATCAGTTTGCGCGCGCGACGCACCTTGGGGTCTTTCATGCGCGCTTCATCGTGCGACGACGCGAACGTCAGCGTGCCGTCCACCAGCATCACCGCCAGCAGATGCTGTAGCGAAATCTCCGGCATGGCGCGGTCGTTGACCACCCAGATTTCGGTCATGGGCATGCGCGCGACCAGTTTGGTGACATCGTTCAGCCCGATGTGGTGTTGCTGTATGACTTCATGCAGCACATGCAGCGGGCCCTGACACGGGCCGCCCGCGGTCCAGCGCTTGATGCCGCCGCGCATGATTTCATAATTGCGTCCCAGTCCTTCCACCAGAATTTCCGGTTTGCCGCCGGGCGACAAAATCGAGAAAAAATTCGGCGTGCCCGAAAACACGTCTTCAACGCCGGTGAAACCCATCGAGGCCATCAGCGCGGCCGCCACCGCGTTATGCGCGGGCATGCCCGACATGGCATAGGATTTCTCGACGTGGTGCGGATCGCGCAGCATGGTGGTGAGGCCGGCGGTGTGTTCGAGCGTGTACGACAGCAGATAGCGCGTCTGTTGCGGGCTGAGTTTCAGCAGCGCGCCGGCGGCGGCCGCGGCGCCGTAGAGTTGCCCCGTGGCGGCGGCCTGGCGTCCGGTGGGCACCAGCAGATTCGGATTCAGCGCGAGCAGCGTGCGCGCGCAGATGTCGTAGCCGAGCACCATCGCGCGCAGCAATTGTTCGCCGGGCAACTGGTGTTTTTCGGCGATGGCCAACGCGGCGGGGGTGACGCTTGAGCCGGGATGCGTGCGCGACGGCGGATGCGTGTCGTCGGTTTCATCCGCATGACACGCCATGCCGTTGGCGAGCGCGGCGTTCAGCGTGGTGGTCACGATGCGCGTGCCGAGGATGCCCGCTTCAGGCGTGCCGCCGAGCGGTTTTACAAATTGGATGGCGCGCTTGCCGGGCAGTTGCCGCGAGCCTGAAATCATCGAGGCGAAGGTATCGACCAGATGAATCTTTGCGCGCTCGGTCACGGTCGCGGGCAAGGGCCGGTTCAGCGCCGTGGAGAGATAGGCGCTCAGCTTGCGCATCAAGGGGGAAATCTGCGTGGGTTGGGTCATTCAGTGCTCCAGGCGGGAAATGGAAGTATATGCGGGTTACAGAGGGTCGGGTGCCGAGGTTTCCCCGCAATCACGCCGATGAAATAAAGTTCGCGTGGGGTGGCGTCAGCCTGCCTTAAGATTCGCCGCCTTGACCGCCGGGCCGAACAGGTCGAATTCCTTGCGGATGAATTGCGCAAACTCCTGCGGCGTATTGACGAGCACCTCCGCGCCCTGACGCGTCATTTGCTCGCGGAACGCGGGCATGGCCGCCACCATGCCCAGTGTTGCATGTAGCCGGTCGAACACGGACTTCGGCACGGCGCGGGGCGCGATCAGGCCGTTCCAGCCGCTTGATTCGAAATTGAAACCTTGTTCGATGAAGGTGGGTATTTCTGGCAATTCCTGCGCGCGTTTGCGTGCGCTCAGCGCCAGTGCTTTCACTCGCCTCGATTGGATGTGCCCTACGGTGGCGGGCAGCGGCGTCACGCTGAATTGCGCCTCGTTGCCCAGCACGGCTGTGACCGATGCGCCCGCGCCCTTGTACGGCACATGCAGCACGTTGATGCCGGATACCTGCGAAAACAGTACGCCGGCAAGGTGGCTTTGCGAGCCCGGCCCCGCCGATGCCATGTTGAGTTGGCCGGCGCGCGATTTTGCGAGGGCCACAAACTCTTTTGGGTTGGCCGCCGGCAGCGAGGGGTGCGCAATGAACACGTTGTAGGTGATGCCAAACAACGATACCGGCGCAAAATCCCTGAAGGTGTCATAGGCGAGCTTGCGCTGCAGGTGCGGCGCGATCACTTGCGCGGTGGCCATGGAAATCAGCGTGTAGCCGTCGGGTACCGCCGACGCGCCGATCTCCATGCCGATGATGCCGCCCACGCCGGCGCGATTGTCGACCACCACCTGCTGGCCCAACGCGTCACCGAGAAAATTTGCCATCACGCGGCTCAGCGTGTCGTTGGAACTGCCGGCCTGCTGCGGCACGATCAGGCGTATGGGCTTGGTGGGGTATTGTGACGGCGTGGCCGCCCCCGCGGCTGGGGACAGTAAAAACGCCATGGCAGCGAGCGTCACTGAACAGCGGATAATCAAGATAAACTCCTTTTGAAACGCGCCGCAATAACGTAGACAGCGGCATGGACGGCGGCGACAACAGCATACAGAATAGTATTCATCGTACCGAAAGAAGGACTTTAACTCATGGCTAGACTCAGTTACGTTGATCCGGATGCAATCGAAAACGCCGAGGTGCGCCAATGGCTGGACGAGGCGCGGCGCGAGGGACGTCCGGGCCCTGAAAATCAGGCCATCCGCGCGCACCAGCCCGACGTCATGCGCTCGTTCACGCTCACCCGCAAAATGCTGTTTGACGGCGACGCGGGCGTGCTTGAGCACGAGCTGAAAGAAATCACGCGTTCGTATATCGCGTTCACCATTGAATGCGGTTACTGAAGCAATCAGGGTTCCGCGCGGTCCGCGCGGGAGGCCGGCAGCAAGATGTCGAAGCTGATGGCGTACGAACAATCGGATAAATTTACCCATCGCGAGAAGGTGGCGCTGCGTTACGCGGATGCGATCATGTATGACCCGGCGCAGGCCGATGACAAGTTGTGGGGCGAACTGAAGGCGGAGTTTACCGAACCCGAGATCGTAGAACTCGGTTACTGGATAGGCTTTACCTTCGGCGGCCAGCGCTGGCTGAAAACGCTGTCGACGCGCCAGGGCGAGTTCGAGGCGTCGATTGCGGAACGAAAGGCTATCGCCAGGAATACGGCATAGGTCGGGCGTGAAATTTGCCCGGCCCGATTGACGATGCGTGCATGAAAGGGGGCGGTATTCGGGGCATTGGCAGCGCGCGGAGGTGCGCCTATGTCATACTGAATGCCGTGATGCGTTCGAATAGGGAGGGAATAATCATGTCCATCAGCTATAACGACATCGGCGAAAACCTGCGCCGTATCGTAGTTTCCGGCCGTCTCGACATGCCGGGTACCGACTCGGTTGCGGCACAGCTTGATGCGCTGGCTGCGGCGCCGAAAAAAGGCGTGGTCGTCGATCTGTCCGCGCTCCGGTTTCTCGCGTCCATCGCCATACGTGCGCTGATAGTCACTGCCAAGGCAGTGCAGAAGCGCGGCGGAAAAATGGTGCTGGTCGTCAATGACGGTTCGACCGTCAGGATGAGTCTCGAAGCCACCGGTATCAACGACTTGATTCCGGTATTCGGCAGCGCGGTCGATGCCGAAAAGGCGGCGCTTGCCTGATCCGTGAGCGCTCTGGGAAGTGCATCGGCTGCTTCGCCGTGGCAAGACACCCTCACGATTTATGCCAACGGCGACGAAGTGCGCCGCGCGTCGGAATGGCTGGACGCGGCCTGCCGGGCGCATGACGTACCGCTGCCGCTGGCCGAACGGCTCGCCCTTTGCCTGCATGAAGTGCTGGCGAATATCATCAACCACGGTGGCCCGACGGCGCTAATGTCACCGATTCGGCTGCTGCTGGATATCACGCGCGACCAGGGCAGCAGCAAGATCCGCGTGACGGTATCGGATGCAGGCGTGCCATACAATCCGCTGACGGCGCCGCAACGGATACTGCCGAAAACATTGGCCGAGGCGCCGGAGGGCGGGCTGGGGCTGGTGATGATCCGCCGTTTTGCTGATTCGCTGGACTACCGGCATGAAGACGGACACAACCATCTGACGTTCGGCGTGGGCTGAAAATTGCAATGAATCAGCCAGCCGCTCTTGGTTACAGCGCACACCCCGCGGAGAATCAATCCTCGCGGATGCCGGCGTCGCGAATCACCTTGCCCATGCGCGACATCTCGGCGGTCATCGTCGCGGTCAGTTGCTCCGGCGACGTGCCCGCGGACTCAACGCCGACACTCAGAAACTTTTCTTTCGCCTCGGTTGAATGCAGAAAACGTACGATCTCTGAATTCAATCGCTGCACCAAGGCGGCCGGCGTTCCGGCGGGTACAAAGACGCCGGAAGTCGATACCGATTCATACCCTGGCAGGCCTGCTGCGGCAATAGGTATGAGACCGGGCAACAACAGCGACGGTTTGGCGCTGGAGATGCCCAGCGCACGCAGCCGCCCTGATTTGAGGATTGGCATCACGGAGCCCGCAGTGGCAAAGGTCATCTGCACCTGCCCGCCGATCAGATCGGCGAGCGCCGCGCCGGCGCCCTTGTAGCCGATGCGCACGATGTCCACGCGCGCCATCGAGCGGAACAACTCCGCCGCGAGATGCGGCGACGAGCCGGCGCCGGTGATCGCGTAGTTGAGCGCGCCGGGCTTGCTGCGTGTCAGCGCGATCAGTTCCTTGACCGATTTCACCGGCAACGAGGGATGCACCACCAGTATATTGGGCGCGGTTGCCGCGAGTGTGACGGGCAGCAGATCGCGCAGCGGATCGGGCGCATTCGCGCGCAGGAACGGACCGAGCCACACGGTGCTGCCGTAGATCAGCATGGTGTAACCGTCGGGGCGCGCCTTGACGGCGACTTCAACCGGAATCGCGCCGCTGGAACGGTTGTCCACGATGACTTGCTGGCCGAGCCCCGCCGAAATGCCCTGCGCGATCAGGCGTGACACCACGTCACCCGCGCCGCCGACGCCGGAGGTGACGATGCGCACGGTCTTGGACGGGAAAGCCTGCCCCTGCGCGGCGCCCGCGATGGCGATGAACACAGCGGTGGCGATGCGGCGGGTGTGCGCAATAGCAGGCATGGGCAACGGAGTTTTCAGCGAACCGCGATTGGAGCATGGGCCGGCGCGGCGTGCAATGCGTTACAACGTCGCGCCGGTACGCGATGCTAAACTCGCGCGAACTTTTGATGTGAAAGGAAACCGCATGGAACCCAAGGTATGGGGCAACGAGCCGACGCCGGAAACGCCGACCACGCGCGCGTATCCCTCCGATGTAAATCATGACTCGTCGTCACGCCTGCCGCCGGTGCGCCGCGACGATCTCGATGAACGCGGACGCGGTGTTTACGATGCGATGGTCAGCCCCGGCAGCAAGCTGCGCGCGAGCCTGCGCGGCCCCACCGGATTCTGGCTGCACATGCCCGAGGTGATCGAGCATGTGCGCGAGCTCAACTGGAATTTGCGTAACAACGAACTCGGATTGGCGCGCCCGCTGCGCGAGCTCGCCATACTGGTGACCGCCCGCGCCAACAATTGCCAGAAAGAGTGGACCGCGCACGAGCCGCGCGCGCTGCTCGCCGGCATGGATGCGAAAATCATTGATATCGTTAAACATCGCAAGCCCGTTGAGGGCGTTGCCGAGCCGGAAGCGACGATCATCATGTTCGGACGCGAACTGTTTGACGGCAAGCGCGTGAGCCCAGAAACCTACGCGCGCGCGACGCGCGTGCTCGGCCAGCGCGCGCTGGTGCATATGATCGCGCTGATGTCGAACTACGCGATGACTTCGGTGATTTTCGCCGCCATCGATCAGCAGATCGCGCCGGATCAAGCGCCGTTGCTGCCGTTGCCTTGATGTGCGGGCCGCAAAAATGAAGCCGGACTTCGACGCCATCGTCGTGGGTTTTGGCCCCGCCGGCGCAACCTGCGCGGCGTTGCTGGGCAAACTCGGCGTGCGCACGCTGGCGGTTGATCGCGCGCGCGCCGTGTATGACAAGCCGCGCGCCTTTGCGCTCGATCACGAGGTGATGCGCGTTTTTCAGTCGCTGGGCATTGCCGAAGATGTTTTGAAGCACACCGCGCCGTTCACGGCCTCGGAGTACTACGGCGTGGAGGGTGATCTCATCAAGCGGCTGGCGAGCGTGCCGCCGCCCTATCCCCTGGGGTGGCCGCCTAATCTGGTGTTTACCCAGCCGCCGGTCGAAGCGCTGCTGCGCGAGCGTGCCGCCGCGTTCCCGGATGTGGAAGTGGCGCTCGGTACGGAACTCATCGCGCTCACGCAGTCCGCTGACGCGGTGACGCTCCAATTACGTGACGATAGCGACGCCGGCCGCACGGCCACCGCGCGGTACGTTATCGGATGCGACGGCGCGTCGAGCGCGGTGCGTACTATCACCGGCATGCACTACGATGATCTTGGATTTGATGAGCCGTGGCTGGTGGTGGACGTGCGCGTCAATGACGAGCGTATCGCCAGCCTGCCCCAGGTCAGCATCCAGTACTGTGAGCCTGCGCGGCCCACCACCTACCTGATCGGTCCGGGCAATCACCGGCGCTGGGAGATCATGCTTTTGCCGGGGGAAGACCCGGCGGAGATGGCGAGCGAAGCGCAAGTCTGGCGGTTGCTCTCGCGCTGGATAATGCCGGGTGACGCCACGCTCTGGCGCAGGGCAGCCTACCGTTTTCATGCGCTGGTCGCGCGCGAGTGGCGGCAGGGCCGCGTGTTCATCGCGGGCGATGCCGCCCATCAGCAGCCGCCGTTCACCGGGCAGGGCATGTGTCAGGGCGTGCGCGACGTGGCCAACCTCTGCTGGAAACTCCAGCTTGCGGTGCGGGGCAGGGCGGACGAGCGTTTGCTCGATACCTACGCGGCCGAGCGCGCCACGCATGTGCGCCGCTACACCACACTCATCAAAGACATCGGGCGGTTGATCGGCGAACGCGATGCGGATGCCGCGCGCGCGCGCGACCGGCGGCTGCTCGCCGAGGCCGGCGGCGTGGTGCAAACGATGCCGCGGCAGCAGCTCATTCCGCCGCTCACCAGCGGTCTCATCGACTCGGCTGCCCATCCCGCCAATGGCGTGATGTTTCCGCAACCGCGCGTGCGGGACGGGAATAATATCGTGCTACTCGATACAATCAGCGGCACGGGATTTCGCATCGCGGTTCACGGCGACTTCCCGCTCGGCACGCTGCGCAGGCACGATCTCATCATCCGGCTCGGCGCGACGGTGGTTCGATTCGGGGCAGCGGCAGACGCGAGCGCGCCGCCGCATGGCGTTACCGTGACGGAGTGCGACGGACTGGTGGAGCGCTGGTTCGAGCAGCACCAATGCGGGGCCGCGATCGTGCGCCCGGACAACTATGTTTATGGCGTCGCCACCCGCGCGGAAGACCTGGATCAGCAGCTTGAACGGATCAGCGAGTACATTGCGGCTTGAGCCGTCATAATAAAACAACCTGACGCCAGGATCGTTTCATCTACCCTGAATAAGGAAAGCCATCGTGAACATAATTCCATTCTCCGCGCGGCCAGCGGCACTGCTGCTGCTGTCGTCGTTACTGGCTGCCGCTACGCCAGGCTGGTCTCAAGCATGGCCGGCCAAACCGGTGCGGCTGGTGTTGTCACAGCCCCCGGCATCCAGCCCGGATATCGTCGCGCGGCTGCTGGGCGAGCGGCTGACGAAGCTATGGGGCCACTCGGTCGTGGTCGAGAACAAGCCCGGCGGCCAAAACGTCATCGGGGCGCAGCGCGCGGCCACTGCGGCGCCGGATGGTTACACCTATTATTATGCGACCACCGCAGCGCTCGTCATCAACGCCTATACCTTCAAGTCGTTGCCCTATGATCCGCAAAAGGATTTCGCGCCGGTGGGCATGATCGCGCACAGCCCGTTCGTAATCGCGGTCAATGCCGATCTAGCCGCGAAAAACCTCAAGGAGTTGATTGCGCACGCCAGGGCAAACCCCGGAAAACTCTCGATGGCGACCGAAGGCAGCCGGACTTTTTCGGGACTGATGGGCGACATGTTCGCAAAGACAGCCGGGTTGAACATGGTAAACGTGCCCTATGCGGGCGTCAGCCCCGGCATTCTGGATACCATCGCGGGCCGCACTCACCTCATCGTTCAGTCGTCGGCCGCGCTGTCGGCGCATTACAAATCCCTGCGGCCCATCGAGGTTACATCGGCAAGACGCGTTCCGGGCCTGGACGATATCCCGGCCCTGAACGAAACATTTCCAGGGTTTCAGTACGTCGGCTGGCATGCCGTGGTGACGCCGAAAAACACGCCGACCCCGATCATTCAGCGCGTCAACAAGGACCTGGATAACGTGCAGAAGGAACCCGAGATCGCAAGGCGTCTGATTGAGCTGGGCCTCGTCTCCGAGGGCGCGGGCACGCCCGCGCAGTTCGGCGAATTTCTTCGCGCGGAACACGTGCGCTGGTCGCGGCTCGCCAAGGATGTGGGTGTCGTGGCCGACTATTGACGCCGCATCAACTCACTTACTTGATGCTATGTCGATACCGTGCGTGGCGAACAGTGCCTTCACCGGCGCCGATGCCAGATAATCCAGAAACGACTGTGCGCCTGCCGCATTCGGTGCGGCAACCATGGGCGCGGCGGCGTAATACGTCCAGTGTTGCACCTCGGGCGGCAGCGGGGCGGCAAGCTTGAGCCCCTGATCGCGAAACATCAGGATTTCGATGATGGCGCCGAACGCGATCTCGTGTCCCTTGCCGTTTATGAGGTGCGCCATCATCGTGGGGCCGTTGTCGAAGCGCTTGATTTTGGTGAGTATCCGCTCGTACAGACCCAGTTGCTTTAGCAGCGTTTCGACGTAAAGTCCGCTGGAGGCGCGATTGAACACCACCGATTCGGCGTTCAGCACAGCGTGCGTCATCGCGTCCACGCTGGAAACATCGGGCACGTTAACGTCGTCGCGCGCGAACACGCCCACGCCGACTCGACCGGCAGCCACGCGTCTGTCCCCATCAACCTTCTGCCGGCGCGAGAAATCATCGATTGCATCGACGGACGCAATCACCATGTCGAAAACCTCGCCCTCACTTTCACCATCCGCGAGGCGCTCGCGTATCGCCGGCGTGGTGGCCCAGGTGATGTGGACCTGCGCCGCGCCGCGTGCGTTGTAGTCGGCCACCGCCGCGACGAGTCCGGGTTCGATGGAGCCTGCGCTTAACACGCTGATGGTGTTGGTGTTCGCCATGTTTTGCCTTGTGCTTACAAACCTTGTTGGTTATTCGGCCTTCATTCCCGTGGCGCGGATTATCGCCGTATTGCGCCGGGTGACGATTTCACGGTTGCCACATCGGTCTTTGCAGCAAAGCCTTGTCCAGCGGCGACTGATCAAAAAAGATAAAGGCATCGAAATGATCCTTCGGCGTGATTTCAACGCCGCTTTCGTACGGGCCGGGAAAGTTCTGATTCTGCATCCACCATGTCGCATGCTCCGACAAAAAAGCGGCCTGCGATGTGAAAAACGAGAACGTGTGTCCCGCATCATGCAGCTTTTTATCCAGGGAATTGCGGGTTGTGGGCAACGACCAGTCGCCTTGCGTTCCGCCGGCTGCATAAGCTGTCAATGCAATATTGAAAACCTTCTTCTTCGTCAACGCGGTAAAAAAGAAAACGCCGGATTTAAGATCGCCATAGCCCCACCAGTCAGCCGCTGATCGATTGTGCGCCACATGGCTGGTGTGCGCGGACAGGATCGCGCGCGGGGCGTTGTGTTTTTCCATCACCAGCATCAGGTTTCTGCCTTGCGCCTGATCGCGTTCGTTCCAGCTCAGGATATCGCTTGACCGTTCGTGGTGGTAGAACCCCAGCCATCCGAGCAGCGTGGAAGCGGAGATCGCCAGTTCAAACGCCTCATCGGAAGCCGTGTCTTTTTGCTTCAGTTTATCGATGCCGGATTGTCTTGCGGTTTCAAGCAGTGCGGCCAAATCGCTGCGGCATTGTTGGTAACCCGCCGGGGGAAAGACTGTTCCGTCGTGCTGTTGTTGCGCAAGAATAATCTCGATCTCGGGCCAAGACGACGCGTGCTGCGCCGGGCAAGACGCTTCAATGCGCTTGATGCGCAGCGGGTCTATGCCCACGCGCGGGCTCAGCGCGCGGATACGCGCGTAGTGTTCCCACGGGCGATCCCAAATATCCATGCCTCTGAATACTATCGGATCATTGGGGTGCGCAAGATTAAAATCACACACCCAGTCCCATAAGGGCAGATCCGCAGTCGTGGGCATATACAGCACGGCTATCGGCGCGGGTGTTTTGGTTTGGGTGCAAGACGACACCCAGCGCGCCAATTCAAGGCTGCGCAACGCGGGGTTTTCCCAGACGATTAACCGTAGCCCGTGGTGGGTCACCAGGTAACGCATGAGCCGCGTCTGCATGCGCAATAACCCGGATGAGCCATGCACCGTTTCGCCGATGGCAATCACGTCTGTGGCGGCAACGCTCGTGCCGATCAAAGCCGTCAGTTGGGCATCGGTGATTTTTTCAGGCGTAGTGCCGAATTCAGTAACGCCGGAGAGCGCGCCGAATACCGGCGCACTCAGCAGAAAAACCATCAGGGCGGCGAATGATTTCATGGGCGAACATTCGGCATACGCAGCATTATTTCACATCGGCGACCCTGTTTGTTTTGAACCCTGCTGCGGGATATGCTTGTAACCATATGTTTTTATTGTTATTTTATGCCATTCGGCATTCGCTCCGTTTTCAACGAGGGCAGGACCGGGGGCGTTGT